>DBEXQE010000206.1:0-8202 GCA_048167245.1 Christensenellales bacterium
TTTTTATTCGAGTTCGAGATTGTCGGGGGAGAAAAGGGGAGACGAGAAAAATTCGTCGACGGTGATGTCGAGCGCGCCTATTATTTTGAAAACGACGGCGACGGTCGGGCTTTTGGTGTGTCCGCGGTACAGATTTTGCAAAGTCGAAAGCGGCAAGCCCGCGTCTTTTGCCAACTTGTACAGGCTTATCCCGTTTTTATACAGGTAATGATCTATTCTTTTTGCTACCGCTTCGCCTACAGTCATACTTTTATTATATCAACCGTCGGTTGAAAAAGTACAACTCTATTGACACGTAAAGCTCAAAAGAGTTGCACTTTTTTGCGTTTTGTGCTAAAATTTTAATAAAAACGGGCGATTTTCGTCAAATTCAACTAAACGTGAAGTATTTTCAACCAACCGTTTAGTTTAATGGGTTTCCTTTTTCAGTTAAAGCGTGATATAATTTTCGTGATGAATTCGAAAAGGAGAATTTAATGTTGTATGAATTACGGTGAAAAGATCACGGCTTTGAGAAAGTCGAACGGAATGACGCAGGCGGAACTCGGAAACGCGCTTAACGTTACGTATCAAGCGGTTTCGAAGTGGGAGCGTAACGAATCTCTGCCCGATTTTACCACTATGTCGAAGATAGCCAAACTGTTCAACGTTCCGCTCGATTACTTCGACGACGAATTCGACGGCAAACAGTCGCAGGAGAGCGAACCCGTCAATAATATGATAGGCGTCTGCACGAAGTGCGGCAAGGTGGTAAACAGCGGAGAAGAAGCGACGACTTCGCCCGCGATCGTCTGCAAGGAGTGCGCCGAGCGCATGAGACAGACCGAGATCCGCAAGAGAAAGGAGATCGAAAAGAAGTATGAAGACGACAGGAAAAGAGCCGAAGTTGCGAAAGATCTACATAAGTGGGAGATAAAGAGAAAGCGCAATAAAGGCTTTATCGTCGGCGGGATAGTCGCGGCGGTGTTTCTCGCTTTGCTTATAATCGCGCTTTGCACGCCGTCGCAGGACCCGACGAAAGACGATACGGGCGACCTTGTTCTCGGCGGCATAGTTTTGATCGTGTTCGGGTTCACGTTCTCTTCGCAACTCGTCTGGGACGGCGCGGTGCGCAGCGTGTGCTTAACGGGCGGCAAGATAGTCGGCATGCCCGGCGTTATTTTCTCGCTCGATATAGACGGCTGTATTTTCCTTATCGGAATGAAAATTCTGTTCGCCGTACTTAAATTCCTTATATTTATTATAAGCGCGCTGTTCTTCGTTTTGGTGGCTTATCTTATGTCGCCGTTCACGTTCGTGCCGTGCCTTATAAGAGTTTGCAAGGGCATAGACCCGGACGACTGAGCCGATTCAACATAGAATTTTTTGTTTAAGGAGAGATAAAACGGAAATGAAAAGATCGGGTAAAATTCTGCGTTTTGCTTTGTGCGCGCTGATCGCGCTGTGCGTTTGTTTCTGCGTTTTCGGCTGTACGCCGGAAGACGAAACGGTCGATCCCGCGCCGCCGCCCGCGGACACGGGCAACGAGAATACCGGCAATGATAACACCGGCGGTACCGAAACGCCCGAACTCAAAAAATTTACGGGCATCACGTTTGCGGATAAGACCGTCGATTACGACGGGAGCGAGCAGAGCGTGGTCATATCGGGGACTCTGCCGCAGGGGACGAAAGTCGATTACGAGAACAACAAGGGCACGAACGCGGGGACTTATTCCGCGACCGCGACATTGAGCGGCGACGGGTACGAAAGTAAGACGTTAAGCGCGACGCTGAAAATAAATAAGATAGACATAACCGCGAATATAACGTTTGCGGGCGATATCGTGGAGTACGACACGAGAGAACATTCGATCTACATAGTCGGCGACGTTCCGAGCGGCGTTACGGCAGCGTACTATTATAACGATACGCAATGCGACGGCGTTTCCGCGCCCGGCGAATATACCGTTAGGTGCGAGCTGAGCGGCGTCAATTACAACGCGAAAACGCTCACGGCGACGCTGAAAATCAACGCGACCGAAAAACTGCTTTACTCCGCGTTCGTAAACGGCAAGGCGTTTTTCCAGAACGACCTCGACAGCGAAAAGCTGTATTATTACGCGGGTAGCGGCAACGTGGTAAAGGTGAACAACGACGTTCCGAACCATATGATCGCAAACGGGAACAAACTGTACTATTTTTCGACGAGTCTGTTTTCGAGTTCGATAAAAACTTACGACGGCTCGGCGGCTTCGCCTTTGTTCGATCTGAAAGGCGAGTATCTCGCGACCGACGGCACGAATATTTATTACGCCGTGAACAACGCGTTGAGCCATACGGCTGACAACGGCATTTATAAGATAGCTTTGTCGGCTTCGGGGGACGAGAACGCGGCGCCTACGCGCCTTACGAACAGCAAAGCCGAGTATCTTGCTTACTGCAACGGTTATATCTACTATTCGAACAAGAGCGACGGAGAGCGCCTTTACAGAGTTTCGGTTTCGGCAAACAACGCCGCGGGCGAAAAGCTGAACGACGAGAAAGCCGAGTATATAATCTCCGACGGGACGAACGTTTATTTCAATTCGACGAAAACGACTCTCGGCGTGGGCGTTGCGAGCGCGGTAAGCAAATATTCGCCGTCGCAAAACAAGGTGATAAAACTTACGACCGATTCGGGCAAGTATCTGATGAAGATAGACAACTTTATTTACTACGTTAACAACGATAAGCTGACTTCCGCGGTGTTCGGCGACGGCATTTACCGCGTGAGCGCATTACTTACTTCCGACAGCTCCGCGCCCGGTACGAAGATAGTTTCGTCCGAGAGCGACGGATATTCTTCGCTATCTTCCGACGGAACGTATCTTTACTACTACAAATTCAACGATAAACATTTCTACCGCTACAATATAAGTTCGGGAAGCGAAACCGATCTTATGGCGAATTTCGTCGTACCCGCGGAAACGGTTACGCTTTCGGGCTACGCGAACGTAACGGAGCACGGCGGCGAGATCTATTACACCGATCCGAGAGATAATTCCGCGCTGTATAAGTTCAACCCGTCGACGAAAGCTAAGTTCAAGGTGCTTTCGGAGTGCGTTTCGAACGTGTTCTTTAACGGCGACTATATGTATTACGGCACGTACGTGGCGACCAACTACGCGCTGTTCAGAGTCGATCTCACGGATCCCGAACATATATGCGAGAAGATCATAGGGCACAGGTACGAAAACCTTGTGTTCGAAAACGGTAAAATTTACTGCGTGCGCATAACGGGCGTCGGAAACAATCAGATAGTCGAGATAGACCCCGAAACGAAAGATTCGACGGTTATCTATAACGACCGCAGTCCGAGCGTGGACGGCTTTGAAAAGGTAGGAAACGATTATTACTTCGTTGCGAGAGCCACGTTGAACAAATATATTTACAAGTACGACGGGGCAACGCGGGAAGCGGATATACTTAACGATATAAAAGCCGAAAATCTTGCGGTTTGCAACGGAAGAATTTATTATTCCGACAGCGCGGGGTTGAAGTCCTGCGATCTCAGCGGCGGCGATATAAAAACCGTTCAGAGCGGCAATGAAGTAAACGATATTTACGTGTCGGGGAATAAGGTCTATTTCTCGCTCGACGATACGAACAAGGGCTTGTACGTTTACGACACGGTAAGCGGCGGAAGCGCGAAGAAGATCAACGGGTCGCCCGCGCACGGTATGGTCGAATTCGGCGGGAAACTTTACTTTTTAAGGACGGCGGTGTCGTATTCGAATAACTATCCGACGCACGATCAGTCGCTTGACGGAAAGTTGTATTGTTATGACGGAGACCTCATCAGCGCTGTCGGCCGCTAACGCTTTGCGACCGCACAGCTTCTCCTAATAGGAGAAGCCTTGATAAAGGATATTGTGGAAAAAGGCGCAGAAAATGCGTCTTTTTTCTTGTTTAATCTTCATTGAACATTTGATGAACATGAATTTTCAATACTCTAGCAATTTTGAAAAGAGCGTTTATCCCTAATTGGGGATTGTTAAGCATTTATCCCTGATTTGGGATATAATAAATATATCAAGGGGATACTATGGAAAAATTTGCGGAAAGATTAAAAGAGTTAAGGCAAGAAAAAGGATTGTCGATCCAGGGATTGGCTAAGGAAGTTAAGATAAGCTCGTCGTCGCTCTGTCGTTGGGAAAACCGTCAGGCGGACGTGAAAGGTTCTCAGCTTATCATACTTGCCGGATATTTCGGCGTTACCATCGATTATTTAATGGGGTTGGAAGATTGAGCATGGAAAAGTACGATATCGTTATTATAGGAGCGGGAGTTGCGGGGCTGACGGCGGGGCTGTACGCTTCGCGGGCGGGCAAGAGAGTCGCCGTTATCGAGAAGAACGTTGCGGGCGGGCAGATCCTGTCCGTCGAAAAGGTCGTGAATTACCCGGGCGTTCCGAATACGACGGGCTGGGAGATCTCGGACAAAGTTCGCGAGCAGGCGGAATCGTTCGGCGCGGAGATCGTTTACGACACGGTTACGAGCGCGTCGCTTGCGGGCGAAAAGAAAATTCTGACTTTAAGCGGCGGGGAGATAGAAGCGGACGCGGTTATACTCGCTATGGGCGCGGGTCCGAAACCGCTCGGGATAGAGCGCGAGAGCGAGCTTGCGGGCGGCGGAGTCAGCTACTGCGCGACTTGCGACGGGGCGTTTTTCAAGGGCAAGGACGTTATGGTCGCGGGCGCGGGCAAGACCGCCGTGGAAGACGTGAATTACCTTTCGCCGATAGCGAGCAAAGTTTACGTGGTCGGCGAGCACAACTTGCCGAAATTTTCGCAGGGCAACGTGGAGCGCATAGAGAAAGCGAAAATAACGGCGCTTTCGGGCATGCCGTTAAGCTCCGTGAAAGTCGCCGTAGGCGGCGGCGAGAGAGATATTCCCGTTTCGGCTCTGTTCGTGGCGCTCGGCACCGTTCCCGACACGGCGTGGCTGAAAGGCGCGGTGGAACTCGACGGCAAGGGTTACATTATAACGGACGAAAACATGGCGACTTCGCTGAAAGGCGTGTTCGCGGCGGGCGATATCCGCAAGAAAGAGTTGCGGCAACTCGTTACGGCGGCGGCGGACGGAGCGATCGCGGCGCAATCGGCGGTAAAATTTATTAAAAAGTAAGTGCAAAACCTTGCGGTTTTTCATAAAATATGATAGAATAGCTAAGGCGGTGCGGAGAGAGATTCCGTCGCCGTCGGGAGATATTTTTACTTATGGATTATCACAGTAGAAAGAAAATCGTATAACGTTCGGAACGGGTGCGCGGATAAATTTTTCGCCCTTTTCCGAGCGTAATTTAAGACGCATCGGAAAGGGAATTTCGCATAAGCGGTGCGAGCAAAATTGCCGCATGAACTTATGTGGAATTCCCAAGGAGGGCAGTAGCATGATCAACGTTTACGCTATGCAAAAAGGCTCGCGCAACGTGGAAGTTTCGGACGGGATAAAAGAGAATTGCTGGATAAATCTCGAAAACCCGTCGGACAAGGAAATAGAAGACGTCTGCACCAAGACGGGGATAGCGGAAGAAATGCTTAAAGCCGCGCTCGACGAAGAAGAACGCGCGCGTATAGAAACGGAAGACGGCACGACGCTTATAATCGTGGATATTCCGATAATCAACGACGAAAACGAGTGGTATGTGTATTCCACTCTGCCTATGGGCATTATTTACAACGAAAAATATTTCGTTACGGTCTGCCTGCGCGAAACCACCGTTCTGGGCGGGTTTTTGAGCGGGCGCGTGCGCAATTTCGATATAAACAAAAAGACGCGCTTTCTGTATCAGATACTGTACGGTAACGCGATCAAGTTTTTGCATTGCCTTAAACAGATCGACAAGACGAGCAACCGTATTCAGCAGAGTTTGCACCGCTCGATGAAGAACAAGGAGCTTATTCAGCTTCTCGACCTCGAAAAGGCGCTCGTTTATTTCTCGACTTCGCTGAACTCGAATCAGGTGGTCATAGAGCGCATAAAGCTGATCTCCGCGATCAAGCACTACGAGGACGACAACGATATTCTCGACGACGTTATAGTCGAGAACAAGCAGGCTATCGAAATGGCGACTATCTACCGCGACATTATGAGCGGGACGATGGACGCGTTCGCGTCGATCATTTCGAACAACCAAAATATCGTTATGAAACTTTTGGCGGCGATGACTATCTGCTTAACTATCCCGACGGTCATTTTCTCGCTGTGGGGCATGAACGTTCCCGTGCCGTTTCAGGGCAGTCCGTACGGATTTTATATTGTGTTGATAGCGACTGTCGCGATATTGGTGCCGGTGATTATTATTATGATAAAGAAAAATATGTTTTAGGGACGGCGGCGCGGGCACGCACATATAGCGGCTACGTGTGTCAAGTCCGCTCGGTCGAGTATGTCAGAATACACTCCCGTCGCGAACTTGCCACCTGTTGCCGCTCTCTGCACGCACCCACGCCGCCTTTGGTAATTATTGCGCCGCCTTGCCGCCTTTGGGTAATTATTGCGCCGCCTTGCCGCCTTGATATCTGAGTTTATTGTTTCTTATACTTAAAAAACCGCCGTGGGGCGGTTTTTTTATAAGGATGATTTTTTAGCGATTTCTCCACGCGCGGCTTCGCCGCTTGGTCGAAATGACGGGACCGGGGGATAGGCTTCGCCGGCTAAGGACGGGTAAGGGGTCAATGCTTTCCGTAGCCGTCGGGGTTCATGCTTTGCCATTTCCACATGGAGTCGCACATTTCGTCGATGCCGTGGGTGGCTTTGAAGCCGAGTTCCTTTTCGGCTTTGTCGGCTTTGGCGTAGCAGGTCGCGATATCGCCGGCTCTGCGTGGGCAGATCTTGTACGGGAGTTTTTTGCCGCACGCCTTTTCGAACGCGTGTATCATATCGAGAACGCTGTATCCTTTGCCCGTTCCCAAATTGTAGATATGAACGCCCGCCGTCGTTACTTTTTCGAGCGCGAGCAGGTGTCCGTGCGCGAGATCGAGAACGTGAATGTAATCTCTTACGCCCGTGCCGTCGGGGGTCGGGTAGTCGTTGCCGAACACGTTTATACATTCGAGCTTGCCCGCCGCGACTTTCGCTATGTACGGCGTCAGGTTGTTCGGTATGCCTTTCGGGTCTTCGCCGATAAGTCCCGACGGGTGCGCGCCCACGGGGTTGAAGTAGCGCAAGAGCGTTATGTTCCACGAGTTGTCGGACTTGTACAGGTCTTTTAAGATGTACTCGATGAACAGCTTAGTCGAGCCGTACGGGTTGGTCGTGGACAGCGAACATTCTTCGTCGATAGGCAGTCTTTCGGGGTCGCCGTACACGGTCGCCGACGACGAGAAAATTATCTTCTTTACGTTCGCCGCGCGCATGACTTCGAGCAGTACGAGCGTGCCGCCTATGTTGTTGTCGTAGTATTCGAGCGGCTTTTGAACGCTTTCGCCGACGGCTTTGAGCCCCGCGAAATGTATCACCGCGCCGATATCGTGCTTGCGGAAAATTTCTTCGAGAGCCGATTTGTTTCTGATGTCGGCTTCGTAGAATGTGGGCTTTTTGCCCGTTATCTTTTCAACGCGACGCAAAGATTCTTCGCTTGCGTTGACGAGATCGTCGACTATGATCGGATCGTAACCCTGTTCCAGCATTTCGACGACGGTGTGGCTTCCGATGTAGCCCGCGCCGCCCGTTACCAATACGCATTTATTCATTGTTTGTACTCCTGCGATCTTTAAGTTACGGCTACGCTTCGAGCCGCACCGTTTAATATTAGCATATTCAGCCGAAAAAATCAACTTAATCGTTTGTCATTTTTCGCGCGGCGTGCTATAATGTATTCAACTTAATATATATCTCGGTTCCGAAAGTATCGAACATACTAAGCGGTCAACAGCGGGAATCTCGGTGAAAATCCGTCGCAACAGCCATTACCGTAATTCGCGCCCTTTTTCAGGGGTCGCGTTAAGTCGGAAGACCTGCCCCGATATCTATGCGGTTAGTCGTTCTTGGGTAAATGAAGAACGTCGACTTGAAATCAAGCGAGCGTGAAATTACGCTTGCGAATTTTTCGGCGGTGACTTTTCCCAAAGAAGCGGGAAAAGTTTTTTTGTGTATGTGCCCCCAGTTCACCTCATCAGTCAAGCAGTCGCTACGCTTTGTGCTTGACAGCTTCCCCTTGAAGGGGAAGCCTTGACAG
>DBEXQE010000207.1:0-2182 GCA_048167245.1 Christensenellales bacterium
TGACTTTGAAAGAAAAAGCCGGTTTGTGTTCGGGCGCCGACGTGTGGCATTTGAAAAGCGTAGAACGTCTGGGCGTCGTAGGCAAAATGGTTTCCGACGGACCGCACGGGCTCCGTACTCAACGCGCGGAAAGCGATCATCTCGGAATAAACGGAAGTATAAAAGCCGTATGTTTTCCCGCCGCATGCGCAACCGCCGCGTCTTTCGACAGAGAATTGCTTTACGAGCTCGGCGAGACGCTCGGCAGAGAGTGTGTTGCGGAAGGCGTGTCCGTATTGTTGGGACCGGCTATCAATATAAAAAGAACGCCGCTTTGCGGACGTAACTTCGAATATTTTTCGGAAGACCCGTATTTGAGCGGAGAGCTTGCGAAAGAGTATGTTAAAGGCGTGCAGAAAAACGGCGTGGGCGTCAGCGTAAAACACTTCGCCGCCAACAATCAGGAGACCGATCGAATGGTTGTCTCCGCCGATATGGACGAGCGCGCTTTGCGAGAAATTTATTTACCTGCTTTTGAAAAGACGGTAAAAGAAGCAAAGCCCTATACGATGATGTGTTCTTATAACGCGATAAACGGCGAATATTCTTCGCAGAACAAACGGCTGTTGACCGATATTCTGCGCGGAGAATGGGGTTTCGACGGTTATGTGATGAGCGATTGGGGTGCGGTTATCGACCGAGTCAAAGCGCTTGCCGCAGGACTCGATCTGGAAATGCCGGGCGGCGACGGCGAAACGGACAAGGAGATTGAGGAAGCCGTAAAAAGCGGAGCGCTCGACGAAAAAATTCTCGATCGCGCCGTTTACAGAATATTGAGCGTGTCGGAAAAATGCGCTGCCGACGAGACTGCCGCAAAGGGAATGGACCTTAAACGGGATCACGAAACGGCTGTTCGCATTGCGGGAGAGTGTATGGTCCTGCTGAAAAATTCGGACGGCGTGCTGCCGCTTAAAGAGAAAGAAAAAGTGGTTTTCATAGGAGAATTCGCAAAGAAGCCGCGTTATCAGGGCGGCGGCAGTTCTCATATCAACGCATACCGTCAAACTTCGGCGTTTGAAACGGCGGCGCCTTATTGCGACGTTTCTTTCGAGCAAGGTTACGATTTAAGTTCGGATGAAAATAGCGAAGAACTGCTTAAAAACGCCGTGAACGCGGCAAAACGCGCGGACAAAGCCGTCATATTCGCGGGATTACCCGATTCTTACGAGTCCGAAGGGTACGACAGAGAGCATTTGCGCCTACCGGAAAGACATAACAGACTTGTGGAAGAAGTCGCGAAAGTTCAGCCTAATACAGTCGTCGTGCTGCACAACGGGTCTCCCGTCGAAATGCCGTGGGCGGACAAAGTAAAAGGTATTTTGGAGGCGTATCTCGGCGGCGAGGGAGTCGGCGAGGCGACGGCTGACGTTCTGTACGGAAAAGTCAATCCGTCCGGCAAACTGCCCGAGACGTTCCCTCTCAAACTGTCCGACAATCCGTCTTATCTGAATTTCCCCGGCGACGGCGGAAGATGCGCGTATAAAGAAGGGATTTACGTCGGTTACAGATATTACGATAAAAAAGAAATGCCCGTTTTGTTCCCGTTCGGTCACGGACTCAGCTACACCGAATTCGAATACGGCGATCTGCAAGTCGAGGGCGACGCGGAACAAGGCGTAAAAGTACGCGTGAAAGTCAAAAACACGGGCAAGACGTTCGGAAAGGAGACCGTGCAGATTTACATAGGGCATACGGGTAAAGTTTCGACTCCCGTCCGTCAGCTTATAGGTTTCGAGAAACTTGCGCTCGCGCCCGGCGAAGAAAAAGTCGCGGAATTCACGCTCGACAAACGCGCGTTTTCGTATTACGACGTCAAAGCCGCCGATTGGAGAACGGAAGGCGGCGAGTATACGATCGAAGTCGGAAGTTCTTCCCGCGATATAAGGCAGAGACAATCGGTAACGCTCGATTCGGACGCGGAATATTCTCCGGTTACGCTCGATACCACGTTGGGCGAACTGTACGACAATCCCAAAACGAGAGCTTTCGTCGAAGCCCGTATAGAATCTCTTATTTCCAAGAGCAGCGGCGGCAGCGGTTCCGTTCTCGGTATCGCTCCCGAACGGGAAACGCTTCTGAAACTCGTTTCGGGCGTTCCGCTCAGAGGGTTGATTTCGATAATGAAACTTTCCAAAGCGCAGAT
>DBEXQE010000208.1:0-6428 GCA_048167245.1 Christensenellales bacterium
GGCGTCCACCTCGCGCACTTTCCGCGGCACAAACTTGTCTCGCGTTCTACTTCGTTTTTGATTTTCGATGCGGCTTCTGCGGCTTGTTCCAATACGCTTTTCGTTTTGCGCGTAAAACCGAGCGACCAAACGGTCGTTCCCGCCTGAATATCGGTTTCATACATTCCGCCGGGGAAATATTTTCCGTCCTCGGCGTATTGCGCTTCGAGCGCGGCATAATTCAAACGAATCAAATCGTAATATTCCTTTACGTAAGGAGCCGCATCTTTATAATAGTAGTAAATGAAATCGTCCACGAGCTTATTGACGTCGAGATCCGGATTCCACCAAAGTTTCGACATCAAATAATTGCGCATTATCTGAAACGGAGTCGCGTTCGTGCCCGTTCCGTTATCCATAATGTAAGACACGTTGTAATTTCTGTACACCAAAGCATTTTCTTTGAGCGTTTGAAAATTGTTGAACGGCGTCATATAGCAAGAATAGTTCGTCGTATAATACCAAACTTCCATATGCTTGGCACATACGCTCCACTGCTCGAAACAGTTCTTGTAACGGTTGTTTCTTTGATGATCGTATGCGTAATTATGATTTGCGTAATACGGGCATATCATAACCGAAACGTTATCGTCCGCCACTACGTCGGGATGAACCGGCACGTACTTTTGCGTAGCTTCGTCGAATTTAACGGGAGCGGACTCGTACGAAATGTAAGCAAGTATCGAAAAACGGAATACTTCCGCGCGCTCGGGATCGACTTCTTTCAACCAAGCAACGATATCTCTCGCAACGCCGTTCGCGAACGCCATAAGCGCGCCGCCGTAACCGCCGCGAGCCTTTGTCCATTCTTTCGTAAACTCGTTATCGCAATTGCCCGTATTGTCGTTCATACCGAACTGGAACGCCGTAGACGTAGGATTATCCAAAATACTTTGCTTCACGTTGTCGAGAATAACGTTTTTGAATTCGCCCGTTTCGTCCAAAAAATACATAGGCAACGCAACATTGTTTTTCGTTCCGTACCATTCGGGATGCGTCTCCCCGTATTTCGACTCCGGAACCATATACTGCACCGTGTGCGCCCACGCCGCGTATTCTTTGCCGACTCCGTAACGCGAACCGTTACCGCCTTTTTGGTGACGCATACGAACGCAATACAAATCGTCGCTCGACATAGCCGCAGGACCGCCCGCGCGAGTTCTTATGGCGGGTATGTCTTTTACTTTATCGAAATTGAGCAGTTTGGCTTCCGAAACGCGGTCGATATAAATTTCATCGTAGGAATAGACTTCGAAATTAAAATGATATTGCAAAAAGTCGTATACCGCATTTATCGTGCCCGTATCTCTCGCGCCGCACAAAAACACCTGATTGCCTTTCGTTTCCAAATATGCGCCGTCTTCGTAAAATTCATCGAAATCGAGCGTAATGCCGCTTTGACGGTACGGATTGGTTTCGCCGACGGAAATAATTTTTTGATTTTCGTCGTAAGAGTAATTTTTGTCGTTTCGCACAATCAATTCGCAACCCGTCGCGTCGGCAAAAAAGTTGACGAGTTCGCTCACGGCGAATTCGAGAGCCGTAGTCGTTTTCTCGGGTTTTACCACAACGAAATCCGATTCGCCGTCTTTAACGAGCATCGTGGAAGTTTCGTTGATATTCCCCGTATTCTTTTCTTCTTCTTTCGAATCTTTATTGCACGCCATACACGAAAACGCTATAATCGCGCTCAGCATCGCCGCCGACAAAATGCGTAAAATTTTACTTTTTTTATTCATCTTATCAATCCCCTTTCCTATTTAGACGAAACGTTGACGGTAAATTCGGACGCGGCATAGTTGCCGTATTCGTCGCTTGCATAGTATATCAATCTGAAACGACCCGTCTCGCTCAACGTATACTCTTGCTCCATTACGTAGTGATAACGTTCGGCGGAATCCACGAAGAATGCATAGGTTTTTATTTCGCGTCCCATAAGGTCGACGGCTGTCGCCTTAGGCGCGCTGAGTTTATCGCCGACTTTGTATTCCGTTTTCACGTCGCCGCCGATCGTCAAAGTAGGCGGAACGTCGCCCAGAACGACGACGGTCGTCGTATAACTTCTGAAATTGCCGCGATTGTCTTTTGCTCTTATCGCAATCTCGAAAATTCCGTAGGTTTCGACCTTAAACCCGCACTTTTTATCCGGATCCAATTTAAATTTGTCGAGCAAAGCCCCGCTGTAATGATCCTTTATGATACCGTTGGGGTCGTTTACGGTAATCTCGCAGGAAACGTCTTTGCCCGCAAGCACGTCGTACAGAATAATGTCGGGAATATCGACTACGTCGCCGTAAGACACATCGGACGCGAAAGGATCGACTTTGATAAGCGGACCTATATAGTCGTCATCCACGTTGCCGAGCGGCTGTCCCCAGATATTCGCGAATACAAGTTCGCTATCGCCCGTTATACCCGTAAGTTCCGCTTCGACCTTTACGCTTCCGCTCGGAAAACCTTTGAACGGCACGCCGCCGTAAGTCGTCTCGACCGTTTCGATTTGCGTTCCCTTATAGTCGAGTATCTTTTTGCCGGAAAGGCTGAGCAACATAGGTTCGTTCGTGGCTTCGGCAAAGAAAGACCCCGCCATAGTGCGCTCGTATCCGTCGTTAAGCTTAAAGCCCGTGGTTCCCTCTTTATTCGATCCTTTGAGTATTGACATTTTCAAACGAATCGACGCATCCAAGCTGTCCGTCAAATAAACGTCGATTTGCGAGAAATTCGTTTTCGCGGCGTCCGTTCCCGCAAATCTCAAAGACATATTGAAATCGGGAAGCAAATTTATAAACGTAAGTTTTGCCTTGCCGTCGACCGCTTTTTCCGCATTCGTTGCAAATCTCAGAGCGTTTTCGTCGGCTGTAAGCTCGAACTCGGAATAATCGAAATATCTGTCCATAAATATATCGGACGAAGAAATATCCTTGATTCTTACGTCAAACGACTTACTCCAAGCCCCCGCTTCGTAAACAACCGTAAGAGTATCAAGACTCTCGGGCTTATAACTTCTGTCCTCGCCGAGAAGCGTTCCGTTGACTTTTATCGTAACCGGAACGTTCGATTTGTTTCCGTTTTCATCGTAAGCGACTGCTTTGAACTCGGGGAAAACGCAAGTCGTGCCCGACATAATTACGGACGGCACGCTCGCTTCCGTAACGAGCGGCGTCGGCGAAACGGATACGCTTATATCCTTGGTTATCGTTTTTGTATTTTTCAAATAGTCGGTCAGTTTTACGTTATACGTATACGTGCCGGATTTCATAAACGTATACATATTGTTGTCTACCGAATACTTTGCTCCGCCTATCTCTATATATTTTTCGACCTTTACGTTACCGGAGCCGCCCGAAACGACGCCTTCCGCAAAACGTACCGTTTCGCCCACATAAGCCGAAGTCGGTATTTCTTCTTCAAACGTATAGTTTAATTCGTCAAGTCCCTGCACTGCTTGAATCGTTACGGTGCGAACGACAGAGTTACCGTTAACGTCGAATCCGAAATATTCTATATGATAATTATCCGCAACCTCGGGAATAAACGCGCCGTTCTTTATATCGCAATAAGTTTTGTTGCCGCCGACCGTTCTGTAAACAACTATGTTGCTTATCTTCTCGAACTCCGCGCTTACAAAATTATACAGCGATGCGCCGAATAACGAAAACGGCTTATTTACGACGGCTTTCGGCACGTTATCTTTATCGTATCCGTCGAGAACGATCCCCACATTGTTTTTCTGTTTTACGTATTCTCCCGACAGGCTTTGCCCGTTGACTTCCAATACGGTAATGCTGCAAGTGCTGTTTAGCGTGTTGAAGAAACCGACTTCGAGATAAACTTCGCCAGTCGTAAAGCCTTCCCAAGCATTGCCCTGTCCTACGTGATCTTCGTTGTCGAGATCGAGTATGATGATCGGTAAAGCATTCGCCATAGTTCCGCAATAGAAAGCTTTGTTGTTCGAATCGTAATACAACTGAAAATCTATGCTGCGAGCAACTCCGTAATTTGCGTTATATTTTCCGCGCATAGTACTTGCGAACTGAGTCGCGCCGTCCGGCTCGGTATGAATAACGCCGCCTCTGACGCCCGCCATCGGATAGTTCTTATTCGCGCCGCAAATTACGGACGTGCTTTGATCGTAGTTATAATAAACCGGCGCCATACTCAAAGTTACGAAATTATTCGCGTCGTGCGCGTCGATCAAACGAATCTGAAATCTCTTGAATTCATTCGCGTTGTAAACTTCCGGCGTAAACATCATATCTATAAACGGAACCGACAAATTCGCGTCCGACAAGTTCAAAACGTTTTTATAAGTAGCGGTGGCGCCGTTGCGCACGCCGGTTATTTTAACGCCATTGCCGTACATATCGGCGTATTCGGGCAAATCCGTATTCGCGTATGCGTTCGCGCCCTTACAGGTCCAAAGCATATCCGCGGTATATTCGGCATTAAACCATTCCGAATAAGTTTTTATCGCACCGTCTATGTCCGCGGAATAAGTAACCTTATATTCGCCGCGACGGTCGAGCAAAATATTGCCGTAGCCGCTGAACTTTCCGTCGGGGCCTTCTATATACGCAGTCGTCGGATAATTCTTACCGTTATACGACGCTTTTACGTCCGGTACGGAGAATATGCCGTTCATAGGATAAAATTCGTCGAGTCTTTTTCCGGCAAATATCGGTTCGTCATCGGAAACCGTAACTTTTTTCTCCGAAACGGTTTCTTTTCCGAACGGATTCGTTGCCGTCCATTTCAGCGTATATTCACCCGCTTTGTCAAACGTATAATAAATCGGTTTAACTTGATTTTCCGTTACGATTTCCGAATCGCCACCGTTGGAAATCTTCGTTAAAACTATTCTCGCATCCGATACGACGTTGCCATTGTCGTCTGTAAGTCGGGGTTTCGCCAAAGTTACGGTCATTCCAGTGCCCACGCTTATCTCGTCGGATAATCCCGATGCGGACAGCGTGTAATCCGCTTCTTCGGCTACGTCGAGATAACAGGTTTCCGTGGCGTTTCCCTTTGCGAAAGTCATTCCGTAGAAACCCGTTTCGACGGGAGTAAATTCGTAATTCCCGTCTTTAAGCACGGTTTGGGTACCGCTCGGCGAAACAACCGTTACGGTTCCGTCAAACGGAAGCTGTCCCGTCGCCACATCGAAAACACGCACGATCGACGTTGCCGAAAAAGGCTTGTTAACCGCCGCTTTATAGGACGAATCGGCATAAATCGAAATATCCGTTCCCGATATTTGCTGCGTTTCGAACTCGCGTCCGAAAATCGAATAAACCATTGCCTGAGCTTCTTCCGCCGCTTCGCTTAACGCCGTGAATTCCAAATCCACGCTGTAAGCGGCAAACTCGCCGTAAGGCATCTCTCTCCCCGTCGCCGAAAGCTGCTCGGCATCGCCTATATTAAGCAAAATCATTTTATCGGACGAACCGCTGTTTTTAACGTAAACGTTCTTCGTTTTCGGTTCGAATCCGACGATCACGCTGCCGGAGGAATGATTGCAAAAAGACGAATTCAATTTTTGTCCGTATGCGGTAATGCCGGACACGCCGCCGTCTTTTGCGTAACCTTTTCCGTATCCCGTATTCACTACCGCGCGGACGTTATCGTACGAATACATCCCGAACGTATAATTCGTTCCCGACAGTTTGCTTCCCGTCGGCGCGCTCAATCCGTCGGAAGTCAACCCGATCTCTACGGAAAAAGCATCGCCCGTATCGATATCGGTAAATATAAGACTCATTGCGGTAACGTCGTATTTTTCGTATTTCTTTGCCAATACGCGAAAATCCATTTCGAAATCTCCGCTGGCGATATTTACGAAACGCGTTTTCGCTCCCTGATTTTTCGCAGTCAGCAATACACCGCTTCTATCGTCGAAATCGGAAACCGTAAACGGAGCCGCACTGTATTTCACGTCGACTTCGTCATACGTGAACAAATCGGCGTAGTACCCGAGAGCCGCTGGTTTCTCGAACGGAATAGCGGAAAACAAAATACCGCAAGCCAAAGCCAAACACGCAAGCACGGCGATTATATACGGTCGCGTTAATTTTTTGGCGCCGACTTTGATCTTAACGTCTTTATTATTCGTCATCCTTTCAACCCTCCGAATGTTATTTGACCTATAAATTTCTTTCTCAACAATATGAACGCTATAAGCGTGGGCAACATAACGAGTATACATCCCGCAACCTGCGTAGGAGTCGTACTGACCGAATTCTGCGTCGAGAATTGGAACTTATACAACGCAAAGGCTATCGTCGGACTCGAAGGCATCCATATAAGCGGCGTATTCCAATCGTTCCACGCTCCTATACAGGAAGTTATGGTAATAGCGATAATAATACTTTTTATCATAGGTATCATTATCT
>DBEXQE010000209.1:0-9574 GCA_048167245.1 Christensenellales bacterium
CTAAAGCTTTTTCGGCTACCACCGGCACAGCCGGTGGTTTAATGTACAATAAAAGCGGTATGACCGATAAGGTCATACCGCTTTGTGTTTTACTTGGGGGGGGGAGAATAATTATTCCGCTTTGGGTTCTTCGGGTTTTTCTTCCGTTTTCTTAGCCGTGGTTTTTTTAGCCGCGGGCTTCTTTTCTGCGGGCTTTTCTTCCTTGCTCTCGTCCGTCTTTTTTGCGGTCGTTTTGTTAGCCGCGGGGTTGTTCTAGGCTACGGGGGCGTCTTTCGGCTCTTCCTTTGCTTCCTTGGTCTTTTTCGACTTTTTAGCCGCCGCTTTTGCCGCTTCTTCGGCTTCGAGCTTAGCCTTTTCGGCTTCGAGTTTAGCGGCTTTCTTTTCAGCCGCCGCGCGCTGGAATTCGAGTTTGGCGGCTTCTCTCGCTTCCTGAGCGAGTTTGGCTTTTTCCGCGGCGATGGTCTTGTTGTCTTTCTTTATGGTTATAACGAGCTTGCCGGACTTAACGTCGGAAAGTTTCTTTGCGAGCGCGGATTTCTTGTTTGCGGCGTTGTTCTTATGGATAACGTTTTTAGCCGCCGCGCTGTCGAGAACCGAGAACACGGTGGGGAGCAACGCTTCCGCTTCGTCTATCTTATTCGTGTCGATAGCGTTATTGAACTTTTTGATAACGGTCTTGACTTCGGAAATTTCCGAACGGTTGAGCGTATTCTTCTTTTGGTTTACGAGTACGCGCTTTTTCGCGGATTTAATGTTTGGCACGAGAATTTCTCCTTAACAAATTATATACTTTTTTAATCAACCTTATAATTTTATCATAAATTTAATATAAATGCAAGTAATAAAAGGCATAAAATCGTGCAAAACTTAATATATATGCGGCTTTAACGCGGCTTTGAGTTTATAAAATAAAGGAGACGGCGACGGAAAAATATGGTAAGAACGGATATGGCGGTCGAATTCATGAAGAATTGCAAGACCCGCAAAATAAACAAAATGCTTTCGCGCACCGACGTTACGGTAGACGCGGAAATGTCGGTCAGGCTCAACAAGCCGCAAGGCAAGTATATAACGGTGGAAACCACCGCGGTCAAATCGGGCGATAAGACCGAATACGGTCGCGTCGCGCGGGAGTTCGGCAGTGCGATAAGGGAACTCGTTACGGGCAAAAGCTGTCTTATAGCGGGACTCGGCAACCCGAACATGACGGCGGACGCGCTCGGCAAAAAGGTCGCCGACAGGCTCATGATAACGCGTCATCTCGAAACGGAAGAACCGAGCGTGAGTTGCGTCGTTCCGAACGTTCTCGGCGTTACGGGCATAGAGAGTTTCGATATCGTTAAGGGCGTAGCCGACAGAACGCGCCCCGACACGGTCATAGTAGTCGATTCGCTCGCGGGCGCTCAGACGAACAGGCTCGCGGCGGCGTTTCAGGTTTCGTCGGCGGGCATAACGCCGGGGAGCGGGGTAAGCAATCACCGCATGCGTTTCGACAGAGAAACGCTCGGGTGCAACGTGGTATCGGTCGGCGTGCCGCTCGTCGTGTACGCGTCGACTATAATCGCCGATGCGGTGGGCGGCGAAAAGCGCGATTTCGGCAAGGAGATCTCGTCGCTCGTCGTAACGCCGAAAGATATAGATCTGCTCGTCGACGACTGCGCCGAGATAGTAGCGCGCGCCGTCAATTACTGTTTTTTCGGCGAAGAATAGGTCAGATGAATTCGACCGTGCCGCCGCACTCTCTTTCCGCAAGAGCGTTATTTTGTTCGAGTACGTATTCGAGCCGCCGCGCCGCGCCCGCGTTTCCGTCGAAGATCTCGACGTTGCCGTTGCCGTGCCGCAGGAAAAATTCGGCAATGTAGGGTTTGAGAAAAACATAGTGAGTGCAACCGAGAATAACGCCGCCTATCTGCGTTCTGTCGCCGAAGATTTCTTCGGTAACTTTGCGCATTTTCTCGGCGTTTCCTATATTGTTTTCTATGTACTCTGCGAGATCTTTCTGCGGCAAAACGGTCAAGTTCATATCGCCGTATTTCGCGAGCAGATTTTTGAATTTTTCCTGCTTGCTCGTGGCTACCGTGCAGAGCAGAACGGTTTCGCGCTCTTTACGGCGTTCGTATGCGGGCTTTATCGCAGGTTCCAAGCCTATGAGCGGTACGGGGAGTATTTGCCTTAGAGTCGCCGCCGCAACGCTCGTAGCCGTGTTGCACGCCGCCACTACGGCTTTCGCGCCGCGAGAGCACAGAGCGTTTGCGCAGTCGAGCGAAAGCGAAAGTATTTCTTCCGCGCTCTTGTTTCCGTAGGGCGCGTTTTTGCCGTCCGCGAGATATATGAAATTTTCGTGCGGCAAAAGAGAACGACATTCGTTCAGCACGCTTATGCCGCCTATGCCGCTGTCGAATATTCCGACCGGTGAATTATCCATATTTTTTTATATTCCGAAAAAGAGTTTTGTGTTCCGCTTGACTGTTTGCGTTTTCCCGCGGTATAATCTTGTTATGAAAAAAATACGCGTAAGCGCCACGAGCGCGAATATAGGGGCGGGGTTCGACTGCATGGGACTCGCGCTGAACTTATACAACGAAATAATAGTCGGGGATTGCGACGAAAAACTCGTGATCAAGACGGACAAAAATCTGCCTGCGGACGAGAGCAATCTCGTTTACGTTTCGATGAAAAAGGTGTTTGACCTGTGCGGCAGAACGCCGAACGTTTACATAGAGCAGTTCAACGACATTCCCGTCGCGAGCGGGCTCGGGAGCAGCGCCGCGTGCGTAGTCGCGGGCGTAGTCGGAGCGAACGAGCTTCTCGGCTCTCCGCTCGGCGAACACGACATTGTCGACCTTTGCACGGCGCTCGACGGACACCCCGACAACGTGGTCCCCGCTATAAAGGGCGGCGTTACGGCGGGCGTTATAATGGACGGACACGTTGAGTACATAAAGTGCCATGCGCCCGAAAATCTGAATTTGTTCGCGGCTACGCCGGACTTCGAACTTCACACCGAAAAGTCGCGTTCGGTACTGCCCGACAGCTATTCCCGCGCCGACGTGGTGTATTCGCTTTCGCGCGCGATAGTAACTTTCGCCGCGCTCGTAAACTCCGATACGGACATGCTCAAAGTCATCGACGACAAACTGCATCAGCCTTACCGCAAGCCGCTCATAAAGGGCTACGACGAAGTTGCGGCGGCGTTCGAAAGCGCGGGAGCCGTTTCGCATTTTCTCAGCGGTGCGGGTCCCACGATAATGGGGATATTCAAGTCCGACGCGGACGTAAAACTTCCCGCAGGGTGGACTTTGCGCAAGCTCAGAATAGAGCGCGGCGGCGTGAACGTGAGCGTGATATAGCCATGCCGTATTCGTTTAAGCCGTGGTACGGTCTTTCTCCGCGGGTGCTGATCTTAGGCTCGATGCCGGGCGCGGAGTCGCTGAGAAAGCAAGCGTATTACGCCTACAAGCACAACAGATTTTGGCGCATAATGTATACGTATTTCGGCGGAGAGTATTCCGACGACGCCGCGGCGCACAGGAAACTCGTGCAAAACAACGGGGTCGCGCTTTTCGACGTGTTCGATTACTGCGAACGCGAAAACTCGTCGCTCGACAGCAAAATAAAGAACGAAAAGCCGAGCGATATCGACGCGCTTTTGGCGGCGGCTCCTACGATAAACGGCGTTATTTTGAACGGCAAAAAGGCGGCGGAAGGGTGGAACAGATTCTTTTCGCATATAAAATTGCCGAGTTTCGCTCTGCCGTCCACAAGCCCCGCGAACGCCGCGAAAAGTTTCGAAATCCTATATAAAGAATGGAAAAGCGTTCTCGATGAATTTTTCGTAAACAATTGAATTCAAACGCTTGCTTTAAGGTCGCGGGCGTTGTATAATTACTAAGTCGGACGACAAGTCAAGATAAATAAAAGGGGATATATAAAACCATGAAATTGCAGAAAAACGACGTAATACTTTTCAACGGCGATTCGATAACGGACCGTAACCGCAACAGGAACGACTTTCATTCGCTCACGGGCTATTCGAAGATAATTCAGGACGCTTTGACGGACTTCTATCCGTCCATGAATATCGTTTCGTGCAACCGCGGAATAAGCGGACATCTTTCGTGCGACCTGCTCGAACGCTTGGAAAGCGAACTTAAAGAAACGAAAGCGACCGTTTTGTCGATACTTATCGGCATAAACGACGTTTGGCGCAGATACGACGGTAACGACCGCATAACTTCGCCCGAAGAATATAAAAAGAATCTCGAAGCCATAATAAAGATCGCTAAAAAATACGTGCGCGAGATAATACTGCTCGAACCGTTCCTTATTCCCGCCGATCCCGCAAAGGCCGTGTTCAGAGAAGATCTCGACCCGAAAATTCAGGTCATCCGCGAAGTTGCGAGAAAGTATAAAGTCGAATTCGTTCCGCTCGACGGCATTTTCGCCGAAAAATGCGTGTTTACCGATCCCGCGGTATTCTCGGCGGACGGAGTTCACCCTGCGGACGACGGTCATGCCGTTATTGCCGCCGAGTGGCTCAAACGCGTCGACGTTTAAGTCGGCTTTAAGGAGAAAGACAGATGCCGTTTGTACCTGCAACGTGTCCGAAGTGCGGCGGAATACTCGAAGTGGACCCGACCGCGGAAGCCGCCGTATGCAAATACTGCAACACGCCGTTTATAGTCGAAAAAGCGATAACGAACTATAACACGACGAATAACGCGACCTACATAACGAACACGACGAACAATACGACTATCGAGAACAGCGAAGTTCATATCCACAACGACGGCGAAGACGCGCAGAGTTTGCTCGATAATATAAAAGCGCAATTAAGCCGCGGGATGTTCGATGCCGCTTACAAGAATTTGACCAAGCTGAGAGAAAAGTATCCGACCGATTACCGTACCGACGAAGCGGAACTGATTTATTATATGAAAGACGGTTTGAGCGCTACTTTGAAATCCGACGCAGTATGTACGTATTTTCCGATCAGAGCCGAAGGTTTGGTAAAGCGCATACTGAATTTAGATACGTCCCATCGCGAAGTTTGCAAACAGTATAGAAGCAAGATCAAAACAGAAGTAAATTCTTGCATAAACAAGGCGTTCGGAACGAATTTTACGGGCGACCTGATTTTCAATAAGATATATTCTGTGCATTTGCGCGATTTGTTCGACGAGTACGAAAGGATATTTTCGATTTCGGAGAAAAGCGCGCGGGAAACCTATGAGCTTCATGCAAACATGAAGTACGCCAATTCGTATCTTAAACCGCCGCCCGGCGAAGCGGATAAGTATAAATGTTTTATTCTCGCGCACGGCGTATCGGACATAAACAGGCAATACGAAAGCATTGAAAAATATCTTTCTTTTTTGCGGGAAAATGCGCCCGAAAGCGGAGATCCCGCGTCGGCGAGATTTTCCGAACTTAACGGATACGACGACGAGTTTTGCGAGTTTCTGTCGGAAGAAGCGGAAAAATTCGATAGGAAATTAAGCGGCAGAATAGCCGAATATAACAGGGCGCTGCGCGTCGCACCCGATCCCGAGCAACGGAAAAATTTACTGAATTACAAGGCATTCGGCGCTTTGTCGAATGCGATACTGAGCTTTTTGTCGCCCGAGCATAAGGCGGAATTCAAAGAAAAACAACGCAGAAAAGCCGAAGCGAAAATCAAAGCCGACGCGGAAAAGGCTCGGCGCGAAACGCAAGAGCAGATCCTTAAAATAACCGCTATATGGGAGCATTATACGGACTTGTTAAAGCGCGGAAAGTATAAAGACGCATTGAACTTTATAGAATTTTCGCGCGATTATCCGAACGCTTATAAAGAAGTGCCTAAGTTCAAGAAAACGCTTTTCGGATATAAGTATGAGGGCAACGCTTTGCAAAAGTCGATCGACGACGTTTTGCGCGAGTGCTGTTTGAAATAGAAAAAGCAAGCGTTTACAGCTTTAATTTCAGATCTCCGATCTCGATGACTTTCGCCTTGCGGAAGATCTCGTAGATGCCGAACGTGAGCGCGGCGGGCAGAACTATGCAGAACAGGAGAGTCCAAAGCACGGTAAGACCCGGGTTGCAACCTTGCGCGCCTATCATTTCGAACAGCATGTCGATAACGCCTACGAGTCCCGCGGTACCCATTCCGCTGCCGGACTTGGTCGCAAGCAGTCCCGAAACGGCGGTGCCGTTGGGCAGGAAAGTGCATATCGTCCCGAGCAGAGCAGACGAGATTATCGGAGGCACGAACAGCACGGGCTTTTTGAAAATGTTCGGTATTTGGAGCATGGAAGTGCCCAAGCCCTGCGCGAAAAGTCCGCCCCATTTGTTCTCGCGGAAACTCATCACGGCAAAGCCGACCATCTGACAGCAGCACCCGACTACCGCCGCGCCCGCCGCGACGCCCGACAGTCCTATCGAAACGCCGATAGCCGCCGACGAGATCGGGAGAGTAAGACACACGCCCATGACCACGGCTACTATAAGTCCCGTTATCGCCGCGGATATCTTCGACAGTCCCGCCGCCCAGGCTATGAAGTTCCCGAGCGCCGTGAGCGCGAGCGAAACGGGGTAGCCGAGCAGAACGCCGACGGTCCCGCCGCCGATAAGTCCTACGAGCGGAGTTACGAGTATATCGAGCTTTGTCTTGCCGCTTACGAGCGATGCGAGAGTCATTGCCGTCATCGCGCCGATAAACGCGCCCATGGGATCGCCGGGAGCCGCGAATACGAGCGAAAGCGCGCTCTTGTTCGCAACGGACGCTTTCATTGCGGTTATTATGTTTTTCGCGTACGAGCCTATCATGCCCGCCGCAACAGACGACGCGACCGTCAGCGGGGCGGTCTTTTTCATTTTAAGGCAGATCCCGGCGCCTATTCCCGCGCCCATTGAAATTTGAGCTATTTTACCTAAACTTTCCAAAAACAGACCGAAATAATTCGGCGTCGCTTTGTCGATCAGATTGCCTATCTGCCATATGATCGTGCCGGCTATGAGAGTCGCGAAAAGTCCGAGCGCCATGCCGCTCATTCCGTCGATGAAAATATAGTTCATTATCCACTTGAACTTTTCTTTTCCGCCCTTGCACTCTTTAAGGGTCTTTTCCGACAGTTTCCGCGTGTCTGGCATGCTTTCTTCCGCCGCGGACACGGTTTCGGGAGCGACTTTGCTTTCTTCTTCCATATATCTCCTTTGTAACCAAAAAAGCGGAACCAATCGCGGCTCCGCTTTGCGCTTTATAAATTTGAACGTTGTTTTTAATAAGCCGCACGTCCTACGCTTCATTGTGTTACGGGTGTTATTATATTCCTATTTGCGTATAAAGTCAACCGAATATTATAAGTTTTTTAATGATTTTCGCGTGCGTGTACCGCGAAAGGCGAGCTATGCGGACCTTTATTTATATTCGGGCATAAGATCTTTATGCGCTTCGAGCAGATCGTCGCAAAGCGATCTTATGTCGTCCATGGAAAGTTCCGCGGCGGCGTGCGGGTCGAGATATGCCGCCATGTACAGATCTTCTTTCTTGTGCGACTTTGCGGCTTGAATGGTCATGAGCTGACAGCCGATATTCGACCTGTTGAGCGCGGCGAGCTGTTCGGGCAAAGAGCCTACGTAGCATTTCGTAAAACCGCATCCGTCAACTACGACGGGGACTTCGACGCAGGCGTTTCTCGGCAGATTTTCGATAACGCCGTCGTTGATAACGTTACCGTAGATCTTATACGGGGTGTCGGTGTAGTGAGCTTTCAGTATTCTCATGCAGTATTCGCGGCTCAACTTATGTTCGATCTTCGATTCTTTTATAAGGTTTTCGCGACATTTGTGCCATTCGTTTATCTGAGCTATACAACGGCGCGGATATTCGTCGAGCGGGATATTGTATTTTTCTATAAGCTCGGGGTAGCGGTTCTTTATGTAGAACGCGTGATATTCCGCCGTGTGCTCGCTCGATTCGGAATTGTAGTAGCCGAATCTGTTCATCATGTCGAGCCGTACGAGATCGTTTTTTGCGGGGTGCGCGTTCATCTGCTTTTTCATTGCGGGGTAAAGGTCGTTGCCTTTTTTGTCCTTTACTTCGAGCAGCCAGCACATATGATTTATTCCCGCCGCTTTGAACGAAACGCCTTCTTCTTTGAGCGCGGGGAAGTCGTACCAATCGGCAAGGCTCGGCAACATTGCCTGAACGCTGTGGCAAAGTCCCACCGTTCGGATGGGGCTTGTTTGCTGAAAATAGCCCGTAACCATAGCCATGGGGTTGGTGTAGTTCAGAAAGAGAGCGTTCGGGCAGACTTTTTCCATGATTTTCGTGTACTTTTCGAGCGCGGGGATCGTGCGCAGAGCGCGGAATATACCGCCAATGCCCATAGTGTCGGCGATAGTCTGCCTTAGTCCGTATTTTTTCGGGATCTCGAAGTCGCGGACCGTTGCGGGTTCGTATCCGCCGACCTGTATCGCGTTTATGACGTAGTCTGCGCCGTCCAACGCCTTGACGGGATCGGCGTAGCCCTTTACGGTTACTTTGTCGTTGTACTTTTTGGCGATCGCTGTAAGGATCGTCTCAGAGTCCGCAAGACGCTCGGGGTCGATATCGTACAGCGCGATCTCGAACTTACCGAATTCGGGCGTCAAAATACAGTCGCCCATGGTGTTGCGCACGAAGACGGTGCTTCCGGCTCCGATAAAAGTGATTTTCATTTCGTTTTCTCCTTGCAAATTTTGTTTTTATTTGTTATACTTTGAGTATGACCGATAATGAGTTTTCATTCGGCGCTACCGCCGACGGACAAAAAGGTTTTTTCGTTCCCGTAATAGGTTACGAGCGTACCGCGCCCGGACATTCGTTTTCTTCCGTAAGAGAATATTATCTGTTCCACTTCGTCATAAGCGGCAAGGGGAAGTATTTCGTCGACGGAAAAACGTACTCTTTGGGCAA
Source organism: Christensenellales bacterium (assembly GCA_048167245.1). Taxonomy (GTDB): domain Bacteria; phylum Bacillota; class Clostridia; order Christensenellales; family Pumilibacteraceae; genus RACS-047. The sequence goes on from DBEXQE010000209.1 coordinate 8,939, forward strand.
AAACTACGGCTTTATAATCGAACCCGGCGTGGAAACGCGCTACGAAGCCGACGAAAAAGAGCCTTGGGAATACTGCTGGATAAGCGCGCGCGGGATTGACGTGGTCAATCTTCTTAAAACGTCGGAGCTTTTCAACAGGCATTGGTTTTCGTTCGAACCCGAATTCGTTCAGCCCATTTTGGCGGCGCTGAAGGATCTGAATTCCGTGGAAAACTTAAATCCCGACTATAAAAGACTGCGCGTCAACGCGGCTTTTTTGGAAGTTCTGTCGTGCTTCGTGCCTAAGGTCAAAAGCGGCGAAAAAAGCGAAAAGCGGCAGATCGGGAACATAGCTCTCGGCGGCGCGGAATACTTCGAAAAAAACTTTTCTCTCAATATCGGCGTAAACGAAGCCGCGGAAGAGATCGGAGTATCGCGCGTTTACTTTTCGACGCTGTTCACCAAGGAGTTCGGAGTGCCGCCGAAGGAGTACCTTACGAACGTGCGCATAGAGAACTCGAAAAAACTGCTTAAAGACACCGACGCTCCGCTTTCGGCAGTCGCGGAGAAGTGCGGTTTTTCTGACGTTTCCGTATTTGCCAAAAACTTCAAGAAAGTAGTCGGCACGACGCCGAACGCATACAGGAAGGATCTGTA
>DBEXQE010000210.1:0-8501 GCA_048167245.1 Christensenellales bacterium
AAAGGAAAGGTTGACAAAATGGAAACTCCCGCAAACGACGGCGTTATCACGATAGACGAATTTTTCAAGACAAAGCTGAGAGTGGCTACCGTAAAAGCCGCCGAGAAAGTCGAAAAGGCTGACAAGCTCTTAAAGCTCACGCTCGAAGTCGGCGAAGAAACGCGCACGGTGGTTTCGGGCATAGCGAAATACTATACGCCCGAAGAAATGGTCGGCAAGCAGGTCGTGCTCGTGTACAACTTGGCTCCCGCGAAACTGCGCGGAATAGTCAGCGAAGGCATGATACTCTGCGCGTCGCAGGGCGATAAACTCGTGCTCGTATCTCCCGAAAGCGTTATCGGCAGCGGGGCGGAGGTATGTTAGAACTTATCGACACTCACGCGCACCTGTGCGACGAGATCTACGGCGGCGCGGAAGATATCATTGGCGGTATGGCGGCGGACGGACTCAGCCGCATAATAACGGTGGCTTACGACTTGCCGTCGTCGGAGTTCAACAGGGAACTTTCCGCAAAGCACGAAAATATCTACTTTGCGGCGGGCGTTCACCCGAACAACGCGGACGAAAAGGGCGTTTCGGACGCGGAGTGCGAGCGGATATTGCAACTGACGAAAGACGAAAAGTGCGTTGCAGTCGGCGAAATAGGGCTTGACTATCACTACGAAAGCACGAACAAGGCGAATCAGAAAAACGCGCTCGAAAAACAGCTCATCGTAGCGGAGAAAGCCGAATTGCCCGTTGCGTTTCATATCCGCGACGCATACGAAGACGCTTACGAAATAATTAAGAGCCACGCGGCGAAACTTAAAAAAAGCGCGGTCATGCACTGCTTTTCGGGGAGTTTGGAAACGGCTCGGCAGTATCTCGATATGGGCTTTTATATCAGCTTTTCGGGGTCGGTTACGTTCAAGAACGCGAAGAAATTCCCCGAGATAATAAGGAACATACCGCTCGACAGACTGCTCGTCGAAACGGACTCGCCGTATCTTACGCCCGACCCGTACCGCGGAACGACGAATTATCCGAAGTTCGTGCGTCTTACGGCAAGAAAGATCGCGGAAATTCTCGGAAAAGACGAAGACGAGATCGCGCGCGTTACGACGGAGAATGCGAAGCGACTATTTTTTAAGATGAAATAAAAGCGTAACGGAAATGAAAAAGGGAACAGTTTTTATCTACCCCTTAGGGGACAACTTATATATAAATCTGACGAACAGGTGCTGTAACGACTGCGCTTTCTGTTTGCGCAGGAACGGCGACGGCGTGAAAGACAGCACGCTTTGGCTCGAAAGAGAGCCGACCGCGGCGGAAGTCATCGAATGTATAAAAAATACGGATATCGTTTACGACGAAGCCGTGTTCTGCGGCTACGGCGAAAGCACGTATAAACTTAATGAAATGCTCGAAATCGCCGACTATCTGCACTCGATAGGCAAAAAAACGCGGCTGAACACGAACGGTCTCGGGAGCGGCATTAACGGCTTTAACATAGCTCCGAAACTCAAAGGCAGGATAGATACGGTTTCGGTCTCGCTGAACGAGAGCGACGCGGAAAGATACGATAAGATCTGCCGCTCGTCGTTCGGACTCAAAGCGTATAAAATGATAACGGACTTTGCGGCGGAGTGCGTAAAGGAAGGCATGAACACTCTTTTGACGGTGGTCGACGTTATCCCGCCCGAAGAGATCGAAAAGTGCCGCTCTACCGCCGAGAAGATCGGCGCGCGCCTGAGAGTAAGGAAATATATCTCGAATAACGAAGCGTATAATTGACGGGCAAAGTTCGGGATCGGACAAAATCATACAAAATTCGTAACCGCGGAAATGTGTCGACCGCGGTTTTTTCGTGCCGTTAAACCCCTGTACAAGCCCTTACAGCGCACGCGCCGAAAATTAAAGTCCGAAAACGCGTAATAATCGGCTTAAAACGCTTTATTTTTCGCGCAAAATATGCTATAATTTATTCGGCGTGAAAATCTGCTTGGGAACAGGCGTTCCGAGCGGTTTTCCGCGGGAGAGTAATTGCCCGAAAGGAGATATTATGGCAAAGAAAAACGAAATGCACTACGACGCCAGCGACATACAGGTCTTGGAAGGTCTGGAACCCGTCAGAAAGCGTCCCGGTATGTATATCGGTTCGACCGACGAAAGGGGCTTACACCACCTTATCGTCGAAATCGTCGACAACAGCGTCGACGAGGCTTTGGCAGGCTACTGCGATACCATATCCGTCGAGATATTGCCCGACGGCGCTTGCTCCGTTACGGATAACGGGCGCGGTATCCCCGTAGATATCCACCCGAAAGAAAAGGTTTCGGCACTGCAACTCGTGCTTACCAAACTGCACGCGGGCGGTAAGTTCGGCGGCGGGGGATACAAGGTTTCGGGCGGTCTGCACGGCGTCGGACTTTCGGTCGTCAACGCGCTTTCCGAGTGGCTCGAAGTCGAAGTTTATAAAGACGGAAAGGTCTATCAGCAGAAATACAACCGCGGCGTGCCTCAGCGCGCTCTTGCGGAAGTCGGTAAAACAAAGCTCACGGGCACGAAAGTTACGTTCTTCCCGGACAGCGAGATCTTCGAAACGATCGAATTCCAGTACGACTACCTGCGCACGAGATTGAGAGAAGTCGCTTATCTGAACAAGGGACTTCACATTCAGCTTACCGACAAGCGCAAGGGCAGGGAAAAACAGGAAGCGTTCAAGTTCGACGGCGGTATTCTCGACTTCGTGGACTATCTCAACCGCAGTAAGGAAACGCTTTTCCCGAACTCGCTTTATATCGAGCAGAAGTACAAGGAAAACATCGTCGAAGTGGCTATGCAGTACAACGACAGCTACAACGAAGTTATCTACACGTACGCGAACAACATAAACACCGAAGAAGGCGGCACGCATCTCGTAGGTTTCAAGAACGCGCTGACTAAAATAATCAACGACTACGCGCACAAACAGAACATAATCAAAGAAGAAGAAAAGCTGACGGGCGACGACGTCCGCGAAGGCTTGACGGCGATAATAAGCGTAAAACTCACTAATCCGCAGTTCGAAGGGCAGACGAAAACGAAGCTCGGCAACTCGGAAATGCGCGGTTACGTGGAAAAAGCGCTTACCGAAGGTTTGGGAACTTATCTCGAAGAAAATCCCGCCGTTGCGAAAGAGCTCGTGTTGAAGAGCATAACGGCTCAGCGCGCGCGCGACGCGGCGAGAAACGCGAGAGAACTCACGCGCAGAAAAGGTTATCTCGAATCGACGACGCTCCCCGGCAAACTCGCCGACTGTACGGACAAGGAAGCCGAGCATTGCGAGATCTATATAGTCGAGGGCGACTCCGCAGGCGGTACGGCAAAGCAGGGACGCGACAGGCGTTTCCAGGCGATCCTGCCGCTCAGGGGCAAAATTCTGAACGTAGAAAAGGCAAGGCTCGCGAGAGTTTTGGAAAACGCCGAGATAAAAGCCATGATAACGGCGTTCGGTTGCGGCGTGGGCGAAGACTTCGACGAGAGCAAACTGCGGTACAACAAGATAATATGTATGACCGATGCCGACGTGGACGGCAGTCATATAAGGATATTGCTCCTGACTTTCTTCTTCCGCTATATGCGTCCGCTTATCGAAAACGGACACGTTTACGCGGCAAAACCGCCGCTTTACAAGGTGTCGAAAGCAAAGCAGGACTATTATTGCTATTCCGACAAGGAACTTAACGAAACGCTGAATAAGCTCGGGCGCAAGGGGTGCGAAGTTCAGCGCTACAAGGGCTTGGGCGAAATGAACGCCGAACAACTGTGGCACACGACGATGAGCCCCGAAAACCGCACGCTCGTTCAGATAACCATGGACGACGCGTTCGAAGCCGACGAGATATTCACGGTGCTTATGGGCGATATGCCGGAGCTTAGGCGTCAATTCATCGAGAATAATGCTAAGCTCGTAAAAGAGTTGGATATTTAGCGGCGGCGTATAACGGCACGTATGCGAGCTACGTGCGGCACGTCGGCGCGGTTACGTATTTCAATATACGCGCCCTTGCCGCCGCACCGCCTGTTGCCCGCCTACGCACCGTTCTCCGCCGCCTTGCGGCACGGTATCACATCCGTCTCCGCCGCCTGCAGCATATTCAAAAGTACTGTCATTTCGAGCGGAGCGAAGCGCAGTCGAGAAATCGCTAAAATCAATCACTTAAAAAAGGCTTCCCCTGATAGGGGAAGCTGTCAAGCACAAAGCAATGCGATTGCTTGACTGATGAGGTTAAAAACTTATAACAAAAAGCCTTAAAATTTCAGGGAGATAATTATGGCAAAAGGAAAGAGAAAACTTACCGACGAAGAGATCAAACACGTCGATAACACGAAAATAGAAAAGCACCCGCTCAAAGACGAAATGCAGAGATCGTTCATTGCGTACGCGATGGCGGTCAACGTATCGCGCGCTATCCCGGACGTCCGCGACGGATTGAAGCCCGTTCACCGCAGAATACTTTATTCGATGGGCGAGTTGAACCTGTTCTCCGACAAACCGTACCGCAAATGCGCGCGTATAGTCGGCGACGTTCTCGGTAAATACCACCCGCACGGCGACAGCGCGGTCTATATGGCGCTCGTTCGCTTGGCGCAGGACTTCTCGATACGTTATCCGCTCGTAGACGGACACGGAAACTTCGGTTCGGTCGACGGCGATCCGCCCGCGGCTCAAAGGTACACCGAAGCGCGTCTTGCCAAGATCGCGAGCGAAATGCTCAGAGATATCGACAAGGAAACGGTCGATTGGTATCCTAACTTCGACGACTCGCTCGAACAGCCTACCGTATTGCCGTCGCGCTTCCCTAACTTGCTCGTAAACGGTTCGGACGGTATAGCCGTAGGTATGGCGACGAACATTCCGCCGCACAACTTGGGCGAAGTCATCGACGGTATCGACGCTCTTATCGAAAACCCCGACATTACGGTCGACGAACTCATGCAGTACATTCCCGCTCCGGACTATCCGACGGGCGCGCTCATCATGGGCAGGGCGAATATCCGCCACGCATACCGCACGGGACACGGCGGCGTCATCATGCGCGCGAAGTGCGAGATAGAAGAATATCCCGTCCGCGAAGGCAGCGAGCAGATGCGTCAGAGAATAGTCGTAACGGAACTGCCGTATCAGGTAAACAAAGCCGAGCTTATCGAAACCATTGCGAATATGGTAAAAGACAAGCGCATAGAAGGCATTTCGGACATAAAGGAAGAATCCGACCGTCAGGGGCTCAGGGTAGTTATCGAAGTCAAGCGCGACGCTCAGGCGCAAGTCGTTTTGAACACGCTCTACAAGCATACGAATTTGCAGGTTTCGAACGGTATAACGTTCCTGGCGCTCGTTAACGGCGAACCCAAGATCCTTAACCTTAAAGAAATGCTGTACTACTATCTCGAACATCAGAAAGAAGTGGTACTGCGCCGCACGAAATTCGATCTCGAAAAAGCGGAAGAGCGCGAGCATATTTTGGAAGGTCTCGTAAAAGCGCTCGCGAATATCGACAAAGTCATCAAGATAATCAAGCAGAGCCGCGATAAGTTCGAAGCCGCCGAAAAGTTGATGAACGAGTTCATACTTTCCGACAAGCAGGCGAACGCGATACTCGAAATGCGCTTGCAACGCTTGACGAGCCTGGAAGTCGAACAGCTCAGAAACGAACTCGCTCGCCTTCAAGAGCAGATCGCAGAACTCAAAAGCATCATCGCGAACCCGCAGAAAGTTACGGATATCGTTCGTCAGGAGCTGGGCGAAGTCAAGGAAAAGTACGACAACCCGCGCAGGACGGAGCTGTGCATAGACTACGACGAAATAGATATCGGCGACCTTATCGACAGAGAAGACGTAGTTATATCCATGACGCACTTCGGATATATCAAGCGTCTGCCGGTTACCGAATACAAGACTCAGCACCGCGGCGGCAAGGGAATTACGGCTCACCGCCCGAAAGAAGAAGACTTCGTCGAGAATATGTTCGTTACCTGCACGCACGACGACTTACTGTTCTTTACGAACTTCGGTAAAGTTTACTCAATCAAGGCGTACGAAGTTCCCGAGAACGAGCGCACGGCTCGCGGCAGGGCTATCGTCAATCTGTTGCAACTCGGCGAAGGCGAAAAGGTCAATGCGGTCATCCGCATAAACGACGAGATGAAAGGCAACCTTATAATGGCGACCAAGGGCGGACTTATCAAAAAGACGGCTTTGAGCGAATTCGCGTCGATAAGAAAAGTCGGCAAGATAGCGATAAATCTGAACGAAGGCGACGAACTTATTTCCGTACAGCTCACGAGCGGCAGAGACGAAATTCTCGTTGCGTCGCACGAAGGCAAGTGCATAAGATTCTCCGAAGAAGACGTTCGCCTTATGGGCAGAGATACGATGGGCGTGAAGTCCATGAAACTCGATAAGGAAGACTACGTCGTCGATATGACCGTCGTCAAGGACGGCTACGAAGTCCTTACCGTTTCCGAACTCGGCTACGGCAAGCGGAGCGAACTCGAAGATTACCGCTTGCAGTCGCGCGCGGGCAAGGGAATAAAAGCCGGCACGTTCACCAAAAAGACGGGCAAGCTCGTAAATCTCAAACTCATCGACCCCGACGACGACGTAATGGTGATAGCCGACAACGGGATCATCATCCGCATGCGCGCAAAGGAGATCTCCAAGATCGGCAGAGATACGCAGGGCGTCCGCATGATGAAGATGAAAGACCAAGGCAACGTTGTCTGCGTGGCGATAGCCGAACCGTTCGAAGAGATCGAAGAAGAGAGCTGACGCTCGTAAGTGAAAATAATCAGCCTGAATCAAGGCTTCCCCTGGTAGGGGAAGCTGCCAACGCGAAAACGAAGTGTAAGCGAGACTGATGAGGTTGAAAATAAAAACTCTCGGAGTTTTCCGAGAGTTTTTTGTTATCCGTATCAGAAAGCGCTTTTTACGATTTGCAGAAACAGTTCGTTTAATCGTTTCCAGTCGCGTTGCTTATCGTACGGGTAAGTCGCGAGAATTTCGCCGATTTCGGCAATGTTCTTTTCGATATATGCGTTTATTTCGTCTATTCGCTTTCCCGTTCCGATCTCGGGCGTATTTTTCTTGATTTCGAGCAGACCGTCTACGGCGGGTTTCAGCTCTTTATCGAGATATGCGTCCGCGAGCGTGGCGAACGGCATCGGCGGCGGCGATCCTTTGCCTAATATCCACTTGCACGCGAGAATGGGACGCAGAACGTAAAAATATTTTTTGAGTTTTACGTATTCGGTTCGCAGAAATTCACGGCAATTTCTTTTCGCGGTGCTCAGGTAGTGGTAAAGCCCCGATTTTTGCACGAAATAATCGTTTACTATCGCGGAAACTTTTTTCCACTCGTCCGTCGTGCGGTAAACGATCGGCGACGAGTTCCACTCGAAAAGCGTCGGGTTGGAGCTATATAAAAGCCTGAGAGCCTTTTGCAGATCCCAACCGTTTATATCGAGCGTTTCGTCGAGTTGCCATTCTATCACGTCGCGCGTTTTATCCAGACGCAAATAATATTCCTGCGGACGGACGTAAATAAATCTTACGTCGTAGTCGCTGTCGGGCGAAGCGAATCCCCAGGCGCGACTTCCCGATTCCGCACAGTGCAGGATCTTTACGTTCTCTTTCCGCTCTATTTCGTTCAGCTTTTCTCCGATAACTTTCAGCATACCGAAATCATATCATAATTCATCCGAAAAATCAAATAAAAAATTAAGTGAGAGCGACTTTGATTTATCGTGTGAACGCAATCGTAAAATTCTTTGCTCCATTTGTCATTTCGACCAAGCGACGAACAATTTACCAAAGCATTGTCATTTCGACCAAGCGGCGATATCTGACCCAAGCACTGTCATTTCGAGCGGAGTGCCGTAAGGCGCGAAGTCGAGAAATCGCTGAAAAGTATTTTTATAATATGGTTTTATAACTATATATCCATATGAAGATAAAATTATTGAGCGATTTCTCCGCTTCGTTCGCAAGCTCACTTCGGTCGAAATGACAGGTATGGTGGCGTATCGTTCGCTTTGCTCGAAATAACAGCCTATGGCTGTTGGCGTTCGCGTCTGCTACGCGATGGCTTACGGACAGTGCAGAGTATTAATTATTCAATATTCGCGTGCGCCGAGAATGTAATCGGTCGACGTGCAGAAAAAATTCGCCAACAACAAAAGCGTATCGAAATCGCATTCGCGTTTTCCGGATTCCCAGTACGAAACAGTGCGTTCGAGTACGTTGACGGCGTCGGCAAGCTGTTTTTGAGTAATTCCCGTTTCGGTTCGCAATTCTTTGATAGTTGCGGCAAACTTGTTTTTCATACGGATATTATAGAACAAAATGTTCTATAATACTTGACGCGGAACATTTTGTTCTGTTATAATATGAAAAGGAGAGAGTTTTTATGCGAAAGAACGGTTTTGACAGTCAACGGTTTTCGGACGAATTAAGAAAAACAATAGAAAACGGCTCGCCC
>DBEXQE010000211.1:0-6860 GCA_048167245.1 Christensenellales bacterium
AAGAAAAGAGAGACGAACCCGAAAGCGAGTTCCGCGAAGTATCTCCCGACGACGTGAGAATGAGCGGCGGAAGCTACGGTTCGCGCAACGGAAGTATTTTGGACGGTCTGTTCGGCGGCGGCGTCTTCGGCGGATTTACGAGTATTCTGGACGATCTGTTCGGTTTCGGCAATCCGTTCGAAGACATAGATTACGAAGAATACGACGGGCGCGACGAAGACGGATTTCCGGTGGACGTTTTCGACCGCGATTTCGTCGAAATAAGCGACGTGGAAACGTTTGACGAAAACGGAAACTTAAAACCCGACAAGAAAGGAAATTCGGAACACAGACACGGCGAACATAGGGAAGAGCACGGCGAACGGCATACCGGAAGCGGTTGGCAGACGCGCCGCGACAGACGCAATGATCGCGCCCGAAACGGTGATCACGGCAGAAACGGACGGCAAAGATAACCGGATATCGCATATTTTTATACGTTTATCAAATAATTATAAATAAAGGAGACCTAATGGGGGATAAAATGAATTACAGACCGACTACACGCGATCTTGTATCCGTGCAGGTCGTTCATTTCGGCAAAATTCTTTTCAGGTTACAGTTTTTGGCGTTGGCAGTCATGGCGGCGAGCGTGTTGTCTTTTATCGCGCCCGTCGTGTATTACGTATTTTTGCTTGCCGTAACGCTTTTTACGCTCGGCGGGATCTATGCTGTATATCCGCAATTCGCGTCATGGTGGGGCGGCGGAGAAACGCTCGTAAAAATCATATCCTCGCTCGTCGAAAGTTGGAAATATACGGTGCCTGTCGTTCTGACTTTTGCCGCGGCGTCCGTTGTTTGCATGTGTTTCGATAAACGCGAAAAGCACGTTCCCGAGATAGCCGTTTCGGTCATAACGGGCGGTCTCGCGCTTATTATTCTTATTCTGAAACTTATAAATAAAGGCGGCGCATGATGAAAGAAGTCAATATCAAAATCATGGGCGACGCAAGGGATACGGTTTTGTTCGCCGACGGCGAGCGTTTGAACTTAAAAAAGAACGAATTTCATAATTACGCGTGCAAGTACGCTACCGAAAAGGACAGGATAAAAATCGAGCTTTACCGAGAGCTCGACGTCGGCGGCGTTCTTTGGTTCATAACTCAGCTGTTCTTTTTCGTAATAAGCATATTCGGAATTTTCGATACGCATATAAAGCGGTCTGCCGTCGTTTTCGATTTCTCGGCGGAAGTCGATATCCCCGATAGCGGCGATATATGCTTGAAATTGAACCGTCGGAGCGAAAGCGGGCAAGCCGTTACGCTCGAAACGGCTTTTAATGCGCAAGAGTCGGCAAACGAATATTATGTTGACGAAAAAGCGCGTAAAACGTTCAAATTATTGCGCATTGCAAAGGTCTTGACGGCAATAGCGGTCGTGGCGATCGTTATAATTTCAATTGCCGCATCGATATAGGAGGTAAACAATGAGAGTATTTATCAAGAACAAGCTCGTTTCGTTAGGCGGAAGTTCTTTCGTAACCGACGAAAACGGAAATAAAGTTTTTACAGTCAAGGGCAGAATGATAAGCCCCACGCGCGTTAAGACGGTGCGCGACATGAACGGCAAAAAGCTCTATAAAGTCCGCAATAAGTGGTTCAACTTTTTTTCGCACCGTGCATTCATATACGATGAAAACAACGTTAAGATAGCTCGCGTAAAGCATCCGTTTATGGCGGTGAAAAAGTTTATAATCGAGGGCTATAAGGACGAAATAACTATAAACGGCGATTTCTTTTCGCTTAAATCGTCCATAATGGTCGACGGCGTGCCGATAGGCACGATCAATCGCGAGATAACGCTTGTTCGCGACGCTTTTTGCTTGGAAGCCGACGAGAAAGATATTCCGTTTATGATCGCTCTCGTCATCGCGATAGACAATATCCAGGATAAAAAGAGCAAATAATTTATCGCGCTCGGTCGTGAAACTTAAAAATACCCGGTTTATATCACAAAAATGCAAATTCAGTTTGCTTTTTGACATTGACGGCAATAATTTGCGGTGATATAATGAAAATATGATAGGATTTTCTTTTAATTACGGCGGAAAGTATTATCGGAATACGGATATCGACCTTAACGCGACGAAAGTCGAAAATAAAGACGGCGTTACGGTAACGACGGAAGAATATGTTCTCGAATGCTTAAAGATAACGCGGACGCACAAGTTGTTTCCTTGCGGCGCGGAATACGGCTTGCTTTATTTCGAAAACGTTTCGGAGCAAAACAGCAAACAGATTTCGGAAGTTTGGGATCTGGACGAGATTTTCGAAGACGATCGTTCTCCGAAAAGTCCGCGCGGTTATTGGGGCGGTTCGGAAACGACGCAAATCGAAATGACTACGGGCGCGAACAACCGCTTCAACGAATACAGGCAATACCGCGAACCCATCGGTCCTAAGGGGAATTACTACGAGCCTGCGGGCGGACGCTCGTCGCGCGGACTTATGCCGTTTTTCGAACTGAGAAACGACGATCTGCGTTTCGGCGTTATGCTCGGCGTGGGTTGGACGGGTCAGTGGAGAGTGTTTTTCGATAAGCTCGCGGAAGGTCTACTAATGCGCGCGGGCGTGGCGGATCTGAATTTTTATCTGAGAGCGCACGAAAAAGTCCGTACGGCGTCGGTTCTCGTCTATCCTTATTCGGGCGAACGGGTAAGCGCGCATAACGAGTGGCGCAAACTCATGCGCTCGCATTTCTGCGCGGAAACGAAAAAGAATTTACGCACGCCGACGAGTTTCATTTCCTGGGGCGGACAGTCCGACGAAAAACTGCTCGCAAAACTTAAAAAATACAAGTCGTTCGGCTTTAAGTTCGACAGCGCGTTTCTGGACAGCGCCTGGTTCGGGTCGTATCCCGAGCACAGGGATTATCTGTGGGACGATATGGGCGGCGCGTCCTGGTTCGAACACGTGGGCGACTATTCGGTCAACGAAAAGCTCCACCCCGACGGACTGCAGAGCGTAAGTAAGGCGGCGCACGAGATAGCGGACTCGTTCGGCGTATGGTACGAGATAGAGCGCGCTTACGAAACGGCGGATATCGTCAAAAAGCGTCCCGAACTGTTTTACAAGACGAAGATCAACGATTCGTATCTTTTGAATCTCGGGTCAAAGGACGGTTTCGACTACGCTCTTTCGACGCTTACCGAGCTGACGGACAAGGGGATGACCGACAATTTCTGGGCGGACTTCAATATCGAACCGTTGCGGATCTTCGACGCGCAAGACGAAGAAAACCGCCGCGGGATAACTCAGCTGAAACATATTGCGGGGCTGTATCGGCTTTACGACGAATTTAACGAAAAATGCCCGAACGCGCTTATCGGATTGTGTTCGTCGGGTGGCAGCAGGATAGATATCGAAACGGTTTCGCGCGCGTTTGTTTTCTGGCGTAGCGACAGAAGCTGTCATCCCGATTTTTCGCCCGCGGAAGCGCAATCGCACACGGCATGCCTGTCGTGGTGGTTGCCGTCTACGGCGACGGGCGCGCCCGATCTTGCTTACGATAAGTACAGACAGCGCAGTATTTATTCGGCGGGGTTCGGCATTTTCGAAGTTTACGACCGCTACGACGACGCGCAGATGAAAGCGCTGAAAGATATATTCGACGAGTATTTGTCGGTCAAAAAATATTTCACCTGCGACTTTTATCCCGTGTTCGGTTTTTCGCGCGAAGAAAGCGGTTGGGGCGGTTGGCAGTTCCACGACGCGAGCGACGACAGCGGCATTATCATGGCGTTTAGGCGCGAAGAATCGCCGTCCGATACCGTAAAAATAGCTCTCGGCGGACTGAATAAGGATAAGACTTATCTGTTCGATTGTTCCGACACGGGAGAATTACGAAAATCGAGCGGAGCGGAAGCGATGAAAGAATTCGGAATAAAGATAGAGAAAAAGCGCGACAGCAGACTTATCCGCTACCGCGCCGAACGGTAAACCGCTTTACGTTTTGGACTTCGACGGAGCAGTGCCGTAATATTTTTTATAGGCTTTCGAGAAAGTCGGAACGTCGCCGTATCCTACCGACGACGCGACTATATTCACGGGAACGTTTTCGGACAGCAGTTTTTTCGCTTTCATCATTCTGTGGCGGAAAAGGTACTGTTTCGGCGAAAGATCAAAGTACGAATGGAACAATCTTGAAAGATAGCTTCTGTTCAGTCCCACGTAGTCGGCGACCGCCGAAATATTGAGATCTTCCAGATGGTAATTGTCGAGTATATACGACTCGGCTTTTTGCGCGTACAGCGCGGAATCGGATATCGTTATCGGCGATTCGTTTATATTCGAATGTTCGAGTTCCGAAAACAGCGCGTAAAGATACGAAACTATCATGTTTCTGTCGGGCTGATTCTGATTGGCGCAGTATATTAGCTCTTTGAATTTGTCGCGGATCTTATTCTCGGGTTTTGCGTTGTAAATAGGATTTTTGCTCGAAAGCGAAAGGCGCGCGAAAAAGTTTTCGGCTTCGCTCCCGCTTATCTGAAACCAACAGTAATGCCACGGATCGAGCGCGTCGGCTTGGTAGAATATTACGGAAGAATCGGGGATCAGAAATCCCTGATTTTCTTTTAATTCGTACTTTTTGCCGTGGATCTCGAAACGACCCTTTCCCGACACGACGAAATGAAAAATAAAATGGTCGCGCGACTTCGGTCCGTTGAAGTGATTCGGCGCGCAACGCTGTTCGCCCACGTTGTTTATCGCAAGCGAACTCGCATTGTAATGCAGATAGTACATTTTCTGAGAATTCATAACTCGTTCTCCCATTCTAATTATGTCACAAAATGACAATTATGTCAAACAAAATAACATTTACAAACGGGGGGGGGTCGGCTTAAAATAGAATTGTAAATAAAGCATATATCGGAACGGTCGTTTGCGCAACATATAAAAGGGAGAAACGTGGTAAGTAAATGAAAGATCGCACTTTGGGAAAAATATCCGTCGTAACCGAAAACGGAATAGCAGCGTCCCGTAAAAGAAAGAGAAAATTTTTCAGTAAGCGCACGCTTTTTATAATAAGCATGCTCGCAGTGCCTTTGGCGTGTTTCGCGGTATTCTACATATTCGTCAATTTACAGAATTTCGTCATGGGCTTTCAGAGATACGACAGAAACGAAAATCTGTATTGGACTTGGGAAAACTTCGAGATGGTGTTCCGCGATTTCAAGCGCGACGGCGTGGGACTCGAAGCGCTGAAAAATACGTTTTTATATTTTCTGATGAGTCTCGGAACGAATTGCGTCATCGCGGTCGTACTGGCGTATTTTTCGTATAAAAATCTTTGGGGCGATACGTTTCGCCGTATAGCGGACGCGGGCGTAGGACTAATGAGCAGCGTCGCGCTGTCCATAATAGCAATGTACTTTTTCAACCCCGGCGGACCGTTCTCGAATTTCGTTACGGCGGTAAGGCACCTTGACGAACCCGCGCAGTTGTTCGAAGACGTTCGGTTTGCAAACAAATCGCTGTTTTTCTACGTGTTCTGGATGGCGCTCGTTACCAATCTTATCATACGCGGATCGATGATGAGAATTCCCGCCGACGTTCTCGAATACGGCAAGCTCGACGGGGTCAACTGGATACAGGAGATATGGTACGTCGTGCTTCCGATGATCTGGCCCACGATAGCTACTATAATTACCTTGCAGTGTACGAGCATACTTACGGCGTCGAGTCCCGTTTACCTGTTTACGCAGGGACGCAACGGCACGTATACGGTGCAATACTGGCTGTTCGAAAAACAGCTCAACGCCACCGAAAAATCGAATTCGTTGCATTACGCGTCGGCTATAAGCATGGTTTTGGCGGCGATAACCGCTCCGTTCGTACTTATTATGCGGTATCTGATGAACAAAGTTCACGACGTCGTGGATTTCTAAGGAGAAAAGCTATGGAAAAGCCGAAAATGAAAATGCTCTCTACGGGGCAGAAAATAACGTACGTAATAGCTTTTGTAATAACGACAGCGATAACTCTGTCGCACTTAACGGTGCCGGTTTTCGCGTTTTTGCAGGGGTTCAAGACGCACGCGGAAGTCGTGCTCACGCCGTTTGCGTTGCCTGCCGAGTGGCATTTCGAAAATTACGTAAACGTGTTCACTCTGCTGAAAGTCGGAAACACTAACTTTTTGGGAATGACTTTCAACACGCTCTGGTGGAGCCTGGGCGCGACGTTCGTCGAAGTCGCGGGAACTTTTTGCGTAACGTACGTCGTATCGAAATACAAATTTCCCGGGTCGTCGCTACTCAACTATAGCGCCATATTGGTGATGATAATCCCGTTGCCGTCGGGCGCGTCGGCGTACAAAACGATCTACACGCTCGGGCTGAACGATTCGCCGCTGTACCTTATAGCTAAGATCGGCGGACTTACGGGGTCGTATCTTCTTATAAAAGCGTGCATAGACGGCGTTTCCTGGACGTATGCCGAAGCGGCGCTTATAGACGGGGCGAGCGATTTTCAAATAATGTACAAGATAATCCTGCCGCAGCTCGTGGCTCCCATGATGGCGATAGTCATAAACAGGATCCTGTTCTATTGGAATTCGTTCGAAGAACCGCTTCTGTATTTATCCAAATTGCCCATGCTGAGCGTAGGGATAAAGGCGTTCCACAACGAAATGATATACAACGCGCGCATGGACATTCTGTTCGCGGCTTGCTTAATATCCGCGTTGCCGCTTTGGATACTGTACGGCGTATGCAACAAAACTCTTCTGAACGTAAGTTTCGGCGGCGGACTGAAAGGCTGAAAATATTTACGAATATTGCAAAAGGGGGGGCGAAAACGTGAAAAAAGAACAATCGTAAGGTT
>DBEXQE010000212.1:0-19069 GCA_048167245.1 Christensenellales bacterium
TACGAGCGAAAACAATATGAGCAACATTCCCATGCGAATGTCGGCGGCGGTCATGGTCGTAGTACCTATACTTATAATATTCCTTTTGTGCCACAAAAGACTGCTCGGCAATTTGACCGTAGGCGGCGTAAAGTAGACAGAGAATATAGGATATTTTACCGAAATATCGGGGAGGAAAAATATGAAAAAGAAATGGATAGTGCTCACCTTACTGTGCGCTTCGTTGGCGTTTTCGTCCGCGGGCGTTGCCGCGATGTCGCGCGATAAAACGGGCGGGGAATACTTGTCGGCTCGGAATTCGTTGCAGACGACGCCCGAACGGCAATACGTTTTGGGGCAGGGCTTTACGGTGCCGCCGTATAAGTTTACCACAAGCGACGGCGATATAGACGCCGCGGCGATACTCATATCGCCTACGGGCAAAGCGACCGTTGCGTCTACCGTGATACTCGATACTGCGGGCAAATGGACTATAAGGTACACCGCGATCACCGCCGCGGGCAGATCTTACAGCCATGAAGAATCTTTCATAGTGCTCAACAACGCGTATTCGATGAAAAACGAGAACTCGTCGGCAACTTACGGAACGTATACCGATTACGGAAGTAACACCGACGGCTTGCAAGTACGCCTTGCGATGAACGATGCCATAACGTTCAATAAGATAATAGATCTTAACAAGTTGAAACCGACAGATCTTCTTTTGAGCGCGTTTGCCACGCCGAGCACTCAGGGCGTTGCGGATTTCGGCAGGATAGTATTCACGTTTACCGACGCGGAAGACCCGTCCGTTTATATGCAGATAATGGCGCACCGCTACAAGAATTCGACTACTGCCGGCATAGGTATTTCGTATGTAATGGCTAATTGCAACGGACAGTACCCTGCGGGACAGGAAGGAGAAAGAGTACACAAGAACGACGGCTTGGGCACTCCGGTACCGCATGCGTTCACCGCGCAAGTCAACGCGGGCGACGACGGCAAAGAGAATTGGAACGGGCAAGGACGGATAAACATAGCTCCCGATTCGCGTCGGATCAAGTTGTACTACGATAAGGACGCTTTTACGCTGTTTGCGCAAAACAACAGCGCGAAAAACAAGGTGGCGGACTTCGACGATGCGGAATATTTCGACGAGCTGTGGTTCGGTTTTCCGAGCAACAAAGTCAGACTGTCGGTATCTGGCGACCTGTACGAGGGCGCTATGGCTAATTTCTGCATAGACGAAGTGTTCGGCATAGATCTCGGCGAAGAATTGCTGATCGACGACACGGCTCCCGTCATTACGATAGACGTCGCCGACAAAGACGATATGCCCGAAGCGCGTGTCGGCGGAAGCTATCCTATCCCGTCGGCTACGGCTTTCGACGATATGTCCGGCGAGTGCAAAACGGACGTAAAAATTTACTATAACAACCTGTCCGAGCATCCGATAGCTATCGCGAGCGCGAACGGACGGTTTGCTACCGACTATATAGGCGACTACGGAATAGTCTATACGGCTACCGACGCCATGGGCAACACGGCAAGAGAAGTGCTCAACGTACACGCGGGCAACGCCATACCCGAGCTTACCGTTACTTGCCCCGCGATCCCCGCAAAGGAACTCGGACACGAAGTGGATTTATCCGCGCCGACAGTAAGCGGCGGAAGCGGTGCGACGACCTGGACGGCGACCGCGACGCTCGGTAACGTTACGTTGGATGCGACCGACGGATTTATTCCCGAAACTGAGGGCGAATGGACTGTAACTTATACGGTTACCGACTTTATAGGAACGCAGAAGCAGGCAAGTTGCACGATGACCGCTACGGCGGGCGCGGAGCCGATATTGCCCGAGCACGTTTCGCTTCCGCTTATGATGATAGCGGGCGCGTCGTACACGATGCCCGTAGCGTACGCAAAGGACTATTCGTCGGGAACGCTCGTCGAAAGTCTGTGCGACGTAGAGATCGCCGACGCGAGCGGCGCCGTTCTGAGTACCGTCAAAGCCGGCGAAACTTACAAACCCGCGGCGGATCTCGTCGGGTCGGTAAAAATACGCTACAAGAGCGGCACGGCGTCGACCGGAGCGTACGAAATTCCCGTGATACAGCCCTGGGGCGAGCGGAACCAACTTAACACAAGCAAATATTTCTACGGCTACGACGGAAGCGAGGGACTTTTCACCGCCGAAACGTCGAGCGACAACTCCGGCATGAAAATAACGTCCGCGGGCACACGGGATTTTATGTGGACGTTCGTTAACGCTCAGACCGCGGAAAATTCGTCGGTCGTATTAAAGAGCATAGTCGGCGAAACGGATTGCGAAGCGTTCGAAGTCTACTTCACCGACGCGTCGGACGTCAACAATACCGTATGCGTAATGCTCGAAAGAATATCTACCGGCACGCGCGTTACGGTATGCGATCGCACTATCGAACTGCGCAAGTCGCTTTGGGGCGATGCGCAGGCTACGCTGTCCGTCAGCTACGCAAGCGGCAGAGTTCGCATAGAAACGACGGCTCTCGACGTGAACCGCACCGTTTCCGACATGCCGTTTGGCGGATTTAAGTCCGACAGGGTATATATTTCGGTCAAGGCGGTCGGCGTAACGGAGAGCACGAGCTACAAGGTGGAATCTATAAGCGGCAGTACGTTCGGAAGTCTGCCGTTCGATACGGTCGCTCCGAAAGTAACGGTACTCGGCGACGTAGGCGGCACGTACGCTTCGGGAGATACGTATACGATAGCGCCCGCCGCGGCGTGCGACACGTACTGCCCGAACGTATCGCTCAGCCTTACGGTGCGCGACCCCGACGGCAACGTAGTATCCG
Source organism: Christensenellales bacterium (assembly GCA_048167245.1). Classification (GTDB taxonomy): domain Bacteria; phylum Bacillota; class Clostridia; order Christensenellales; family Pumilibacteraceae; genus RACS-047. The sequence goes on from DBEXQE010000212.1 coordinate 2,817, forward strand.
ACGTGAACGGCGTTCAACTTTCGAACGTAGACGCGTCGAAAGAATACAAAATAGTATTCGACAAACTCGGTCAGTATCAGCTTGCCTACACGGCGGCGGAGATCGAGTGGAAGAATATGTTGGGCAGACCTAATTCGGGGACCGCTACGTTTATGCTCAACGTTTTGGACGCGGAGCTTCCCGAGATGGTGTTTAACGGCAAGTTTGCCGATACGGCGGCTGTCGGCGACGTCGTGTCGATACCGGGCTATACGGTGTCCGACAACGTAACCGCGGCGGAAGATATAATCGTTGCGAAATTCGTCGTCAATCCCGACGGCAGACTTATACCCGTTTCCGGCAACTCGATCAAGTGCGACTACGCGGGCAAGTACGAGTTCCGCATATTGGTAAGCGACGCGGCTGGCAATACGCGTTTGTATAAGCACGCCGTACAGGTAGGCTAATAGGTCAAGGGGAGAAAAAAATATGAAAACAAAGAAAATAATAGCGTTTTTATTGGCTATGACCGTATGCTTCGGCATGATCGGCTGTAAAAAACCGAACGACGGCGACGGCGGCGAAAACGGCGGCGATCCGACGCCCCCGGTAGTCGACTACACCGAACACAAAGTAGAAGGCACGCTCCACAAGATAAGCGTAACGGATACCGAGCGCACGTTCGTGAAAAACGGCGCGAGCGAGTATAAGATAGTCGTATCCGACGACGTAAAAGTCAAGCAAGCGGGCGATTTCATCTCGAAACACGTATCGGGCGCGACGGGCGTTATGTTGCAAGTCGTGAACGAAAGCGAAGTTACGACTGCGGGCAAGCACATAGTACTTGACTGCGACGGGCTGTTCGCGGCGGCGGGGCTTTCTATGCCGCAAGACGATATCGGCGAAACGGGCTACTATATAAAGAACGTAGGCGATACGTACTTTATTCAGACAAATCACGTGCAAGCGTACCAGTTGGCTGTTCTCGCGTTCCTGCGCGAAGTCATCGGCTACGATATGTTTGCCGACGAGTGCGTTATCTACGAAAAGTCGGGCGAAACGCTTCCCGATATGGAGATAATCGAGCGTCCCGACATAGACTACCGTCTGCCGGGAAACATAATTTCGCAGTCGGAGCGCTACGGTATGGGATTTACGCTCGAAGCCGAGAAGTACATGACGGTAACGGACGATTCGGGCGAGTACCCCGCAAGCGGTTATCACAACTGCCTTAACATATTGCCGCCCAAAACGTACGAAGCGGATCATCCGGAATGGTACGCTACTTTGCAGTCGGGCACGACCAAACAGCTTTGCTACACGGCGCACGGCGACTACGATTCGTATCGACTTATGGTCGAAAAAGCGTCCGAAAAGCTCATCGCAACGATCGACAACGACTTAAACTACGACACGCTGAACTTCGGCATAATGGACGGCAGAGAAGCGTGCGGTTGCGACTATTGCAAGGCGTGCGAAAATAATTACGGCGGCGTTTCGTCTACGATCATCATGTTCCTTAACGACCTGGACGAAATAATTCAAAAGCATTTGGCTGACAAAGCCGAAGCGGACGGAACGGAGAAGCGCGAATTCTACCTTACTTTCTTCGCGTACCACGGGACGCAGGCGGCGCCCGTTATCAAGAACGGAGCGGGAAGCTACTCTATGTATACGGCGGACTACAACAGCCGTTTCGCCGCGTCGTTCGAGTTGCCCGCGGACAACCGCGAGCTTAAATGCAACGAGCACGTAGGCGTTTTGGTAGCTCCTATCGAAACGATCCACACTCACTCGTTCTACGAATCCGTAAACGAGCGGCATTACGACGATATCATGGGTTGGGATCTTATTTCCGACTACTACTGCATGTGGTACTATCAGTCGCTGTATCACGACGACTATTTCTACCCGCTGAGCCTGTTCGACGACATGGTCGAAAACTACCGCTTGGCGCGCGAAGTAGGCACGCGCATAATGTTCTATCAGGGCAATATGCACAACAATCACAATCCGGGATTTACGCGCTTAAAGCGCTATATCGAGTCCAAAGCGGGGCTTGACGTAAACGTAAACACGCAGGAACTTATCGACAAATTCTTCAAGTACTACTACGGTTCGGGCGGCGAAGAAATGAAAGAAATGTTCGAGCAGTTGCAGGCGTGGATGGCGTATCTCGAAATCGAATACCCGGGCGAAGTAACGGGTTCGTCGTACGACACGCAGGTAAGCAAGGCTTCGCATTGGCCGAAAAGGTTGCTCGACGGTTGGATGGATCTCGTCGACAAAGCGTATGAAAAGGTAGATACTTACGACGGCAACAGTCCCGAAAAACAGGAAGCGTACAGACTTCATATCCGCGCAGAATCTATCTTGCCGCGTTGGTCGCTGTTGAACAATTACGAAGGTTATTTCTCGTCGCAACAGCTTACCGAAATGCGCAGAGAGTTCAAAAACGACTGTACCGATCTCGGTTTGATGCGTCAGAGAGAAGGAAAAGTTTTGGATCTGTCGAGTTGGAATGTATAATTCGGTAAATTTCGTGAAATACACGGAGGGAAAATAATATGAGAACGAACGTAAATAACAACGAAGCAAAGCATGGCGCAAAACGCGTATTCGTATTCGTTTGCGCGGTGCTTATGATGATCGCGGCAAGTTTCTCGCTCTTGGCGTGCAAAAAGCCCGAGAACGAGGGCGGCGGCGACGAACCGAAAACGCCGTCGCTGAGCTTAAATCAGACTTCGCTGTCGTTGACTGCGGGCGAAACGTATCAGCTTGCGGCAACGCTTGAAAATTCGGACGCGAGCGTGGTTTGGAGCACGGCGGACGGCGGCGTTGCGACCGTTTCGGGCGGGCTTGTAACGGCGGTCGCAAAGGGCGTAACTTCGGTTACGGCTACGGCGGGCGAACTTTCTGCGTCGTGCGCGGTAACGGTATCGGATAATGCCGCGCCCGTGCTCGAACTCGATTGGTTGGAGCTGAATATCATAAAGGGCAGGAGCTTTACCGTTCACGCAACGACGACTTGGAACGGCGCTCCCGAAAGCCCCGATTACAGTTGGCAGACCGAAAGCGATAAAATAAGTCTTTCCGCAGACGGCGCAAGCTGTACGGTAAACGCTCTCGCCGCGGGCGAAGCCGAGATCGTAGTCAGCGCGACGGTACGCGGAGTTCCCGCGAGCCGCACGATAACGGTCAACGTGCTTCCCATCGACGTAGGTTTCGATATAGCCAACATAACGCCGGATCGCGGCAGATACGAGTTGGCGCTCACCGCGGAAGATACTCTTACTCCCGAAACGACCGTTACGGTAGACGGCGTGGTCGACGATGACGCGACTATCGCGTGGAGCGTAACCGAAGGCACGGGCGTTGTGAGCGTAGACCCCGAAAGCGGACTTATCACGGCTCTTATCGCGGGAAATGCTACCGTTACGGGTTCGTACACGGCGGATTCGGGCGAAACGGCGTCGGTCCGCATATACGTAACCGTACGCGGAATACAAAGAAATCTTTCCGCGCAAGTATTCGATTTCAACTACTCGGTAAGCGGCGAAACGCTGACGGGAACGAACTCGTTCGATATAACTCTGCTCGACAGTTCCCTTGCCGCTACGGATATAACGTCCGTAGAGCTCGACGGCGAAGAAATCGATACCGACGGCGCGGATATTACGGTGAGCGGCACTACTCTTACTTTGCCCGCGACCGTTCTGACGAACGTTTACGGCGAAGATCACGAGATCGTAATATACTTTAAGAAGTACGAGTACCGTATTCCCGCTACCTTTGTAAGCAAGACGGTAACGGATCAGACTGATTTCTTCTCGATAGGCGAGATCGCGGCAAAACTCGGCGGAAACGGATATTATGCGATAAACAATAATATTACGCTTACCGAAGCGGTTCTCACTACCAGATGGGTCAACGGTAGTGGTCATGTGTTGGATATCGATCACCGTATCGGAGCAGATACGCCTTTTATAGGCACGCTCGACGGAAAAGGCAATAGCGTTACGGGACTGATAGCGCGCGGCGCTACCTACGGTTGGATACAGAACTTGGGAGCAGGCGGAACGCTTAAAAATATTGCGTTCTTAAATACTACGGTAAACTATCAAAGCACTTTGGTGCGTCAAGGTACGGGCGGAACGGTCAAAGACGTATTCGTTGAATTGACTGCGTTCGGAGATGCAAGTTATCATTCGAAACTATTCGGATTTGCCGCGATCAGCGGCGCGACGTTCAGCAACGTAGTAGTCGATTTCGGCGCTGTTTCGACGGCTATGGACGTGTATAATGTGAACCATTATACGCAAGCGGCGTTCGGCGTTATATCGGGGTGTGCGGTCGAAAACGTTGCGGTTGTAGGATTAAACAAGAAGTGGGAAAATAACGTAGTAAACGTTAACGGCGGAACTTCCGGTCTCAGAAACGGTTTGGCGGACGGCTTGTACGTAATTTATTCCGACGGGTCGACGAACGGCGCGGATATTCCCGAACAGTTCAGCTCCGAAGTATTGACTTTGATAGGCAACAAGCCTTTCGATTTCGGCACGACGCAAATCGAAAAAGCGGCGGGAGTCGCAAGCGAATATTCGGTGAGCGGCGCGTCCGCATATTGGCACTATACGTTCAATTCGGCGGCAACGACGCAGGGCATAACGTACGGAAACGGAAAAGTTACTATTCCCGCTACGGCGGCGGCAGGAAATTATACGCTTACCGCAACGTCTATACTCGGCGGCGAGAGAAAAACGCTTTCGCTCAAATTGCTGAGTTCCGTAATTACTTCGCTTGCAAAGCAAACCGCAGAGTTGGGACTTTCGGTCGCGAACAGTGCGTTGCAGGCTAAGAGCGGCAATTTGACGCTCGATCTTACGGTCGACGGAGTGAGCGATCTCGGAACGCTGTCAAGCGTAACGTTCGGCAGTACCGAAATAACGGGCGCAACGCTGTCGGGCAATACGCTTACGATACCGTATTCGAGCCTTGCAACCGTATACGGCGATCAGAAAGCCGCAGTTACTACGCGGAAGGACGATACGCTCTATACGTTCACGTTCGACGCAATGATCGTTTCGTTGGAAGCGACGACGAAAGATCAATTCCTTTCGTTCGGCGCGATATCGAACTTGCTCGAAGGCGGCGGATACTTCACTCTCGGCGGGGATATTACGCTTACTGAACCTATCGCTAAAGGAAAATGGAACAGCACGGAAAATAAAAACGAAATAGATACGAGTAAAGATTACCGTATCTGTACCGATACGAATAAGCCGTTTATAGGAACGATAGACGGACAAAGACACAGCGTAAGCAATATGCGGATTTCCGATAAGCCTCTCGACCTTGGCTGGATACAAAATATCGGCGCAAACGGAACGATAAAAAACATTGCTTTCAAAAACGCTACGATAGATGGTAAAAACGTTTTAATACGCAACGGTAAAGACGGCAAAGTTCAAGACGTGTTTGTCGAATTGGCTAAATTCGGAGATGCAAGTTTTCATTCGAACGTATTTGGATATAATGCGCTCAGCAACACCGCGTTTGACAACGTAGTAGTCGATTTCAGCGCGGCTTCGACGGGTATGGACGGCTATAATCTGAGCAATAACTCACAGGCGGCGTTCGGTATAGCGGCAAATGATTGTACGTTCGGAAAAGTCGCGATCATCGGATTGAACGCCAAGTGGAAAAATAACGTTATCAACACTATAAACTACGGAACTGACGGTAAATTTACCGACGGTTCGGCTCGCGGAATATATGTAAGTTATACCGACGAAACGACTAACGGCGTTGCCGTTCCCACGGGTTGGAGCAATGAAATTTTGGCTCTGCTCCCTGCGGACAGAACGTTTGAGTTCGCAAATGCTTCGGAAGTTATAGCGGCGGGTACGGAATACGCAGTTCCCAACGTATCGATCTACTATGATTATAAACTTAGCTCGGAAGCTACGGCGCAGAACATAACGTTTGCAGGCGGAAAGATAATCGTTCCCGATGATGCGGCGGTAGGTAACTATACGTTTACGGCTACGCCTATATTCGGCGGAACGGTTCAAACGCTTACGATCATAGTTACAGCAAAATTAGCGGATCAAACAGTCAATTTGAAGATGAAAGTCAACGGCGACGCGCTCGTTTCCGAGGGTGAAGATCTTACGGTCGATCTCGGTACAAACGCAGGTACGCTTCAACGCGTAACTGTCGGCGGAACGCCTATTACCGGCGTAGAGCTGACGGGGGGGGGAACTACGCTAACTATCCCGTGTTCGAGTTTCGGTACAATGTGGGGTGAGAAAGACGTAAGCGTAGTAACCGAGCAGAGCGGCGAAAACCGTTATTTCGGATTTAAGCTCTTGATAGTTTCGGTGGAAGCCAGAGACGTAGCTCAGTTCCGCACGTTCGGTGCTGTGTCCGAAAAACTCGGCGGCGGCGGATACTTCACCTTAGGAACTAATATTACGCTTCCCGCAAGTAGTTATATCGCATACGCAGCTTGGAGCGGTTCGGCAAATACGATTGCTCCCGCAACCGATTACCGTATCGGATTTAATACGCCGTTTATAGGTACTATCGACGGACAGGGTTATAGCGTAAGCGGTATGCAAGTTTCGAATAAAGAAATGAAAACCGCTTGGATAAAGATGGATGATGGTTCTGTTCTTAAAAATATTGCTTTCACGAATTTCAAGGCAAAAGTTCAAAACGCTTTGGTGCTCGGTACGACAGCTACTATACAGAACGTGTTCATTCAAGTATCCGAGTTCGACGGACAGGACGATTCGTCTTTATTCGGTGTAGCAAATAATACTTGTAAAGGTTTTACGTTGAGTAGCGTAGTTGCCGATTACAGTACGGCTAACGTTACCGCTACGCCGAGTAAAGCGGCATATCATAAAGTATTCGGTTCATTCGCGGCTACAAGTGATTTTGAGAGAGTTGCGGTTACGGGTGTTAGCGATAATTGGAAAAATTATGTCGTCGATATAGGTTGGAATAGCAACAACGGCAAGAATAAGGGCATATACGCAAGCTATGCCGACGGCACCGATAACGGCGTTACTTTCCCGACGGGTTGGAACGATACCTACTGGACTGTATCGGGTAACAGCGTAACTTGGAAAACTAAGTCTTAATCAAAAAACTTTTTACGGAAGCAACTATATGAGGGATTACGGATACGTAAAGGAATTTTCGAAACTCGGTTTCGGTCTGTTCGTGCATTTCGGACTGTACAGCATAGTCGGAAAAGGGGAGTGGTTTCTCCACGCTTCCGGCTATGCCGACGTGCCGGGTTACGAAGCTCTTGCGGGCAAGTTCCGCGTGAGCGAGAATTGGGCGCGCGACTTGGTTTCCGCGGCGAAGAAAGCGGGCGCAAAGTATATCACGCTGACTACGCGCCACCACGACGGCTTTTCGCTGTACGACGCTCGCGGACTGTCCGATTTCGACGCTCCGCACAGCGCTTGCGGGCGCGATCTCGTTGCCGAGTTCGTTTCGGCTTGCAGAGAGAGCGGCATAGTCCCGTTTTTCTATCATACGTTGCTCGATTGGCACAACAAAGACTACGAGAACGACTTTCCCGCGTATATAGACTATCTCGTGAAAAGCGTCGAGATCCTTTGCCGCAACTACGGCAAGATAGGCGGCTTTTGGTTCGACGGAATGTGGAACAAAATGGGCGCGGACTGGCAGGAAGACAGGCTTTACGGCACTATACGCAAGTATCAGCCGACGGCTATGATAATCAACAATACGGGGCTGTCGGCGGGCGGCAAGACGGGTCATCCCGAGATAGACAGCGTTACGTTCGAGCGGAGCGATCCGTCGCAGGTAAAGGGCAATTCGCGTCCGCGCGCGGGCGAAATGTGTCAGGTCTTGAACGATCACTGGGGCTACGCGGAAAACGATTGCAACTACAAGTCGGTCGGCGAGCTTATCTGCAATCTCGTCGATTCGCGGAGCAACAACTGCAATTTCCTGCTGAACACGGGACCCATGGGCGACGGAAAACTCAACCCAATGGACGAGAATATTCTGCTGAATATCGGCAAGTGGGTGCGCGCTAACGGCTTTATCTACGATTCAGTCCGCGCCGACGGTATCACCGCCGAAAACGCGTCCGTGCTGTTCGACGGCAAGTATTACTACGCGCTTATCAAGAACGTGCCCATGTCGCTGAACGAAAACATTTCTATCTGCGGCGAAAACAGAACGGTTACCGTTTCCGCGCCTATCCGCTCGGCAATTTGGCTCGACAGCGGCGAAAGCGTGGAACTTAAAACCGAAAATTCGTTCGCCGTGCAACCTTTTTATTACGGAGCAAGCTACAACGTGCGCGTGGTCAGATTTACGTTATGAAACTCATCAAGTATGAAAACAATCCGATATTAAAGCCGAACCCCGCCGTTCCGTGGGAAGACAGGTGCGTTCTTAACCCCGCCGTTATATACGACGATAAGAGCGGCGAATTCGTCATGCTGTACCGCGCCGCGGGCAACGACGCGCGTCATCAGATCAAATTCGGGCTTGCAACGAGCAAGGACGGAATAAATTTCACGCGCAAAAGCGACAAGCCGATCTTCGAAGGCGATCACAGCGAGCCGGACGGCGGTTGCGTCGAAGATCCGCGCCTTATGAAAATAGGCGATATGTATTATATGACTTATGCCGCCCGTGCTTACGCGCCGGGTCGGTACTGGCTCGAAGAATACGTGGAAGGCGTTACGAAAGCTCCCATGTATCTCGACGAAACGGACGTCCGCGGCGACGAAATACCGCTGTTCGCGAAAGATAACATAACGGTTACGTATCTTGCGGCGACGAAAGATTTTTTTAAGTATAAGAAATTCGGTAGGATCACCGAGCCGACCGTCGATAACCGCGACGTGTTTTTGTTTCCCGAAAAGATCGGCGGCAAATACGTTATGATAGGTCGCCCGAAGTTCAAAGACGCGCGAGTTAAAATGCCGTCGATATGGATATATTTCGGCGACGATTTGATCGATTTCGGCGCTCCCGAACTTTTGATGACGGGCAAAGAGTGGTGGGAAACTCAGCGCATGGGCGGCGGCACTCCGCCGATAAAGACGGAGCACGGCTGGTTCATGCTGTATCACGGCGTGGACGACAAGGGAATTTACCGCGTCGGAGCGGTGCTTTTGGACCTTAAAGACCCGAGAAAGATAGTCGCGCGAACTAAGGACTTCCTTATGGAACCCGAAGAAATTTACGAAACGTGCGGCATTTACGAGGGTTGCGTTTTTCCCACGGGAACGGTCGTGAAAGACGGCACGCTGTACGTTTACTACGGCACAGCCGATACTTATATCGGGCTTGCGACCGCGGACTTTGATGATCTTTTGAAATATTTGCTTAACGAGTGCAGGGTGTGATATGAAAATAGCTGTTTACGGCGGAAGTCGGCTGTTTTTCGATTTTTTAAGTTCGGCGTCGCGCGGCGGAGCTATTCGGTTCGACGACTTGACCGAAGCCGCGGCGTACGTAAAAGATCATGCGGCGGACGCGCTGTTCATCCTGCCTTTTTACGACAGGGGCGAATATTCGATCCCCGAGTTTTCCGACGAAACGGCACAGACCGTCGCGGCGGTCATTCGCGGCGGCGAAACAAAGATCTATATCGAAAATTATCCGTCTTACGATTTCCGCGATTGCTTCGCGTTCGGTTTGCAGGCGCGCGGACTTATAAGCAATATAGGCAAAAATTCCGTGTGCCTTGCGGGCGCGTTCCGCGAAAAGCTCGGCTTCGATATTTTGCAGAAGCGCGGCGGTTTTTTCTTCGTAAACGACGTGCATACCGATAGCAAATACGAAGTTCTGGCGGAGATCAAGAACTGTTTCGGCGTTAACAAGATAGTCGACTGCGCGGAAAAACGCGAGGGCGTCGCGCTTTTGAAAGTCGGCGAAAACGTGTACTGTTCCATGGCGGATCTTACGAATATCGACCCGCCCGCGATTTTTTCGTACGAAAATTGGCAGAGCTTTTACGCCCGCCTTGTTTGCGAGCTGACGGGCGCGGACTTTACCCGCGCGAGAGAAGTTTTTCGGAAAATTTACGAACCTATCGGTATTTTCCGCAGTGTTAGGAGCAAGGAGCGGAAAACGGCGCTCGAAAACGCCGTGAAAGAAGCGATAAGTTGGCATAAAAATTCGGGCGTCATGCCGGGCGGCGGCAAAAACGGCGTTTACGAAATGATCCGCTCTTTCGACTTAAAGCCCGCAAAAAATCTGCGCGGGGATTCGTCGCTTTTCACCGCGGCTCTTTTCATGGCGGCGGGACGCTATTTCGGCGACGACGACGCTTGCCGCACCGCCGAGCGGATAGCCGACTATATGCTATGCGAGAGAAAATTGCAGATCGAGAGCGGGGCGAACGCGGGGCTTTTCAAGTGGTTCTCGGGCTTTTACGACGTGGGAACGCAGAGCGTTTACGTTTCGGACACGTCCCGCGTGGCGAACTCCGTTTTCGCGCTCTATCGGTTCACGGGCAAGGAAGAATACAAAAAAAGAATTCTGCTCTGCGGCGAAGCGATCTTAAAGTGGTTCGGCGGCGAAGCGTTGTTGCCCGGGTGTTATTTCCGTTGCGACGCGGACGATCTCGCGTCTTTGCAAGACCGCGAGCGGGGAGCTTGCCCCGAATTTTACGACGCGCCGCTGTTGTTCCTGCGCAACCTTTATTCCGTGAATAAAGATAAGCGGTATAAAGAGCAGATACTGAAAACGGCGAAAAAACTCGCGGAAATTTACCCGAATTACCGCACGGCGACTTCACATTCCGACAACTTCACTTATTCGCGCCTTTTGTGCGTGTTCGCCGTCGCCGAAAGTTTCGAAAGCGGACCTTGGACGCCGCTTATAAACGAACTTCTCGCTTATTTCGATAACGTGCGCCACGATTCGGGCGGTTTTGCCGATTCCCGCGCGTATTACGACGGCAAAAGTCTGGATAAAGATATGGAATTCGCGGTCGGTTTCGAAAACGACGACCGAATAGCGGATATCGTTTACTGTCAGAACACCATGCTGTACACGCTGTATATTCTTTTGTCGAATAAAAACCGCGGCGGATCTTACGTTCCGCTCGCGGAAAAACTGTTCGACGGGCTTGTCGAATTTCTGCTCGACACGCAGATCAGATCCGACGACAAACGACTGCACGGCGCTTGGATGCGCGCGTTCGATATGGATAAGTCGGAATATTACGGTTGCGACAAGGATTTCCTGTGGGGACCGTACTGTATTTTAACGGGCTGGGTCACGGGCGCGATACCGCTCGTGTTTCTCTCTATGCTCGGAGAAGTCGCGGTCTACTGATTTTCGCGGAATTTATATGAATTTACGCCTTTAACAGCGAAATGTAAAACGTCGTGCCGCTTTGCCCCGTTTCGTAAGACAGTTCGCCGTTCATGCTTTCTATTATATTTTTGCAGATATACAGCCCGAGCCCGCCCGCTTCGGTATCGTTTTCCGAAACGTAGGGTCTGAAAACGTCGATATTTTCGTCTATGCCCTTGCCGTCGTCGGCGACGCACAGCACGACTTTCGTTTTGTCGGATTTGACGGACAGAGTTACCGTCGAACAGTTCGCGTGTTCGATTGCGTTTATTATCATATTCGATACCACGTTCTCGATGCCTTTCGGTTTTACGAACGCTTTGACGGATCTGTCCGCGGTGTTTTTAAGGATAATGCCGTTAGCGTCGCAATCGAATTTGTGATACTTGTACAAAAGCGCGCACAGCTCCGACATGTCGACGACCTGCGACGGCTCGGCTAAATAATTCAGTTTCGCGTACGTCGCGATCTCGGAAAGGTGATTTATCACGCGCTCGGCGTCCTGCCTGATAATGTTTATCGTCTTGATCTGCTCCGCGTCCTTTTCCCGCTCCAATGCGACGTCGCTACAGCGAAGCGATCGCCGCAACCGAGATCACCGCGGCGCATACCGTTTGCGAAACGCCGCGCTCGCTCTCTTTTCCGAGCAGTGCAAGCACGATAAGCGCGGTAAGAGCTACGGCGCTTATCGTAGCACGGAAAGAGCGGCGGAGCGAAACGTTTCGTCGCTTTGTTTTTATAAAATCCCAACGTGCCGCACTGCACTTGACTTTTCGGGCAGTTTTGTATATAATGAAACGGCATACTGTTTTTTAATTTCAAGGAGCGAAAAAAAACTCAATGAACCTTACGGAAAAAATAATCGCGGCTCATCTCGACGAAGGCGAAATGAAAGCGGGCAAAGAGATAAGCATTTTCATCGACCAGACTTTGACGCAGGACTCTACGGGGACCATGGCGTATTTGCAGTTCGAAGCCATGAACTTAGGGCGCGTGAAAACCGAAAAGTCGGTCGCGTACATAGATCACAACACGTTGCAGAGCGGGTTCGAGAATGCCGACGACCACGCGTACATTCAGTCGGTCGCATTAAAGCACGGGATAAGCGTGTCGAAGCCCGGCAACGGGATATGCCACCAGGTTCATTTGGAGCGTTTCGGCAAGCCCGGCAAAACGCTTTTGGGGTCGGACTCCCACACGCCTACGGGCGGTGGCATAGGCATGCTCGCGATAGGCGCGGGCGGACTCGACGTGGCTGTCGCAATGGGCGGCGGTCCGCTTCATCTGAATATGCCCAAGGTCGTGAAAGTCGAGCTTAAAGGCGCTCTGTCGCACAATACGGCGGCGAAAGACATTATTCTCGAAGTCCTGCGCAGACTGACGGTCAAGGGCGGCGTGGGCAAAGTCATAGAGTACTGCGGCGACGGCGTAAAGACGCTGACCGTTCCCGAGCGCGCGACTATCACGAATATGGGCGCGGAACTCGGCGCTACGACTTCCATATTCCCGTCCGACGAAACGACGCGCGAATTTCTCAAAGCGCAGGGGCGCGAGAGCGACTGGGTGGCTCTTTCCGCCGACGACGACGCGAAGTACGACGAAGAAGTCGTTATAGATCTTGGGGCATTGCGTCCGCTCGCGGCATGCCCGCACAGCCCCGACGCCGTAAAGAGCATACACGAACTCGGCAGGATAAAGATAGACCAGGTCTGCATAGGCTCCTGCACCAATTCGTCGTATATGGATATGATGAAAGTCGCGAAGATATTGAAAGGCAAGACGGTTGATCCGAACGTGAGCCTTACCATAAGCCCCGGGTCGCGCCAGGTGCTTACGATGCTCGCGAAAAACGGCGCGCTTGCGGACATGATAAGCGCGGGCGCGAGAGTTCTCGAATGTGCTTGCGGTCCCTGCATAGGAATGGGACAGTCGCCCAAAACGGACGCGGTGTCGCTCAGAACGTTCAACAGGAATTTCTACGCGCGCAGCGGAACGGCGAGCGCGAGCGTATATCTCGTAAGCCCCGAAACGGCGGCGTTCTCGGCGATAAGCGGCTATCTGACCGATCCCGCGGACTGCCCCGAGATCGATCCCGTCGAGATGCCCGAAAAATTCCTTATAAACGACAACCTTATATTAAAGCCCGAAGACTTCGAGAACGTGGAAGTCGTTCGCGGACCGAATATCAAGCCGTTCCCGAAAGCCGAGCCGCTCAAAAACACCGTTACGGGCGAAACGCTGATAGTTCTGGAAGACAATATAACTACCGACCATATCATGCCGTCGAACGCAAGGCTTTTGCCGTACAGGTCGAATATCCCGTATCTCTCGGATTGGTGCTTAAACCCCGTTGACCCCGAATTTTCGAAGCGCGCCAAGGAGAAAAAGGGCGGCTTTATAGTCGCGGGTTCGAACTACGGTCAGGGGTCGAGCCGCGAACACGCCGCGCTCGTGCCGCTTTACCTTAAAATAAAAGCCGTTATAGCCAAATCGTTCGCGCGTATCCACCGCGACAACCTTATAAACAACGGAATATTGCCGCTCGAATTCATCGACGCGAAAGACTACGACAGGATATCGGTCGGGGATAAGCTCGAAATATCCGACGCTTGTCGTCAGGTGGCGTCGAAGTGCGGCAAAGTGATAGTAAAGAACGTTACGAAAGGTTACGAGTTCGAAACGGCTCTCCCGCTCACCGACAGGCTCATGGCTAATCTGCTCGACGGGGGAGTGCTGAACAACATCGCTAAAAGGAGATAACTGCGGCGTCGTATAAGGCTACGCCTTGGCGATATATAAAATCAAAAAGGGAGAATTACCTAAATGTCCGAACTTAACGGCAAGATAATATCAATACTCAAAGAAGATTCGCGGACGCCCGTCGCGCGGATCGCGGTGATGCTCGGAGAGAGCGAAAAGACGGTCGAAAAAGCCGTGCGCGAACTCGAACAGAGCGGAGTTATAGTAAAATATTCCGCGCTCATCAACGAAGATAAGCTCGACTGCGACAGAGTCGAAGCGCTTATCGAAGTAAAGGTAAGCCCGCAGCACACGCAGGGTTTCGACAGCATTGCCGAAAACGTGTATCAGTTCGACGAAGTAAGATCGGTCTATCTTATGTCGGGCGCGTACGATCTCGCCGTGTTCATCGAAGGCAGGACTTTGCGCGAAGTCGCGTCGTTCGTGAGCGAAAAGCTGTCGGTAATGGACAACGTTCTGTCGACCGCGACGCATTTCATACTCAAAAAGTACAAGACGGACGGCGTTATTCTGGAAGAATCGAGCGGTAACGGAAGGTTGGTGGTCCAGCCGTGAACTACGATAAGTTCATCAACAAAACGGTACGCGATATCAAGCCGAGCGGTATCCGCAAGTTTTTCGATATAGTTGCGGAAATGCCCGACGCTATTTCTTTGGGCGTGGGCGAACCCGATTTCGTAACGCCGTGGGAGATACGCGACGCGGCTATAAAATCGATCCAAAAAGGCTACACGGCATACACTTCGAACTGGGGACTTCTGCCGCTCAGGGAAGAGATCGCGGAATACCTTAAAACGCTGTTTTCGCTTAAATACGACCCGAAAAACGAGATTCTCGTAACGATCGGCGCGAGCGAAGCTATCGACCTGTCGTTGCGCACGGTCGTAGAACCAGGCGACGAAGTGCTCGTTCCCGAGCCGTCGTACGTTTCGTATATGCCGAATATAACGCTCGTGGGCGGCGTTGCCGTAGGAGTAAAAACGGATATGGCGCACGGTTTCAAGCTGACGAAAGAAGCGCTCGAAAGCCGCATAACGCCGAAGACGAAAGCCGTTATAATTCCGTACCCGAACAATCCCACGGGCGCGGTAATGACAAAGCAGGAACTCGAAGAAATAATCCCCGTTATAAAAAAACACGATCTCGCAGTCATTTCGGACGAGATCTATGCCGAACTTACGTACGGCGGGCGGCACGTTTCGATAGCGTCGCTTAGCGGTATGCGCGAGAGAACGCTCGTTATCAGCGGATTTTCCAAAGCGTTCGCGATGACGGGTTGGAGAATAGGTTATCTCGCGGCTCCGAAAGAATTCATGACCGCCGCGGTCAAGATCCATCAGTACACGATAATGTGCGCGTCTACGATGAGTCAGCACGCCGCGCTTTCCGCTCTCGTTTCGGGGCGTCGGAACGGTTACGCCGCCGTTAAGGAAATGTGCGAAAAGTACGATATGCGCCGCCGTTTTCTCGTCAGCGCGTTCAACGAAATGGGACTCGAATGTTTCGAGCCGCGCGGCGCGTTCTACGTGTTCCCTTGCGTCGGTTCGGTCGGCATGGACGGCGACGAGTTTGCCGAAAAGCTGTTGAGAGCGAAAAAAGTCGCCGTAGTTCCAGGTTCGTCGTTCGGCGAAAGCACGAAAGATTTCGTAAGGTGTTCGTACGCTACGAGCATGAATAATCTCATAATCGCATCTGAAAGAATAAAAGAGTTTATCGAAGGCAGATATGCCTACATACGTGCCCGCGGCACTTGTCTTTTTTGCGGATATAAACTATAATGTAATTTGGAGCGGAGCGCGGAAAAGATCCGCGCCGAGCATATCGTTATCAATTTTTTTCAAGGAGTAGATATATGGCTGAAATTTTTATGACGGCGGAAGGCAAGAAACAGCTCGAAGACAGACTGTACGACCTTAAAGTCAACGGGAGAGCGGAAGCCGCCGAAAAGATACGCGTAGCCCGCGAGTTCGGCGACTTGTCCGAAAACGCCGAGAACGACATAGCGAAAGAAGAAAGAATTTCCGAGCTGAGAGCGGTGCGCGGAAACTTTACGTTTTCGAAAGGGTTTTTTCCGTCGGCTTTGAGATTGTCGAGCTTTTCGCGGCGTATGCGCGCTACTTCGCTCTCGTCGATCTCTACCGCGG
>DBEXQE010000213.1:0-3138 GCA_048167245.1 Christensenellales bacterium
CGCGTTGCATAGTGTCCTTAATGCACTGTTGCGTATCGGAAACCATTTCGCGCACTCTTTGATTGTTGTTTACAAGCAAAGCGCCGATGATCATTCCGAAAGCCGTTCCTATAAGTATACCGTTTTTCATTCGCTTTTGACCTCCCGAGTATATTATAACACGGTACAGCCCGTTTTATTCAGAGCGAATGATATCGAAAAAATTATTTTTTCTTGTTCTTATAGTTTTGCAGATAGTCGTTGATCGCTTCTTTGATAGCTTCTTCCGCCAAAACGGAGCAATGGATCTTCTGGCTCGGCAAACCGCCCAATTCTTCGATGACCTGCTTATTCGTGATTTTGAGCGCTTCTTCTATCGTTTTGCCCTTTACCATGGTGGTGGCTACGGACGAAGTGGCTATCGCCGCCGTGCAACCAAACGTTTTGAATTTAACGTCTTGAATAACGTCGTTTTCGTCGATAATCATGGATATTTTCATGATATCGCCGCACGTTGCGTTGCCGACTTGCCCGACCGCATTCGCGTTTTCGAGTTCGCCCGCGTTCTGCGGATCGGAAAATTCTTTGATCACTCTTTCGTTATACATTTTTTACGTCTCCCTTGAATTCGGCGAATAAAGGCGATATCCCGCGCAAATATTCGACTGTTTCTTTTACTTTTTCGACTACGTAATCCACGTCGTCTTCCGTAGTGTCTTTACCGAACGTAAACCTTATCGAGCCGTGCGCCTTTTCGGCGGGCAAACCTATCGCAAGCAACACGTGCGACGGGTCGAGCGACCCCGACGAGCAAGCCGACCCCGACGAGCAGGCTATTCCCGCCAGATCGAGCTTGTAAAGTATCGACTCGCCTTCTATGAACTCGAACGAGAAATTCGCGTTCTGCGGCAACCGCTTTTCTCTGTCGCCGTTGTAAATGACGAACGGAACTTCCTTTTCTATTTTGCTAACGAACCTGTCGCGCATGGCTTTTATATGTTTTGCGTTTTTATCCAGATCGCGCACGGCGATCTCCATTGCCGCGGCAAGTCCCACGACAGCGGGAACGTTCGTTGTGCCGCCGCGCATGCCGCGCTCCTGATGTCCGCCGATTATAAGTTTGTCTACTTTTACGCCTTTGCGGATATACAGAACGCCTATGCCTTTCGGTCCGTAGAATTTATGCCCCGACAGCGACAGCATGTCTACGCCGAGTTCTTTTACGTTTACGGGGATAGAACCTATCGCTTGTACCGCATCGGTATGAAAGACTATATTTTTTTCTTTCGCTATCGCCGCAAGCTCTTTTATGGGTTGCAGAGAACCTATCTCGTTATTCGCGAGCATTACGGAAATAACGGTCGTTTTATCGGTTATCGCCTTTTTGAGATCTTCGGGCTTTACTATTCCGTTCTTATAAACGGGAAGATACGTTATCTCGAATCCCTGTTTTTCGAGCGTTTCGCAGGTATTCAACAGCGCGTGATGCTCTATTGCGGAAGTTATTATGTGATTGCCCTTGTCTTTTCTCGCCCAAGCCGCGCCCTTGACCGCCCAGTTGTCGGCTTCCGTTCCGCCGGACGTAAAATAAATTTCGTTAGGTTCGGCTCCGAGCAATTCGGCTATCTTGCGCCTTGCCATATCCACGGCGTACGCGCCGTCGCGTCCGAACGAATGTAAACTGTTCGCGTTTCCGAAATGTTCCGTAAAATACGGTTTCATCTTTTCGAAAACCTCTTCGCTAAGCGGCGTGGTCGCCGAATAATCAAGATACACTTTTCTCATTTCGTTTTGTCTGTTTACTCCTTGTCGTCAGTGCATTTATAGTCGTTTATCATATCTTCGAGCGAAAAATTGTCGAGTATCGAATTGATTTCGCCGTATAGCCGCTTGAATATCCGCTTATTCGGGCAATAGGTATCCGAGCAACTCTCCGTCGCGCAATCCGAAACTTCGAAACTGTCGTCGAGCGCCCGCAGAATTTCGTTTACCGAAATTTCACTGCTTTTTCTCGCCAGATAATATCCCCCGCTTGCGCCGCGAACGCTCTTGACTATTCCGCCGGCTTTGAGTTTGGACATTATCTGTTCGAGATATTTTTCGGATAAGGAAGTCTGCTTTACGAGCGTGGCAAGCGATATGCAATCGCCGTTCGATACGCCGATAAGAAAGCATATTCTGAGACCGTATCTCGCCCGCGTTGAAAATTTCATTCCGACTCAATTCCTACTTGTTTACTATGATATCCTAATTATACTCGTCTTATGCAAAGCTGTCAAGTAAATTCCTACTGTTTTGATAGGAATTTTATATAAAAAAGAATAAGCCGTTTTGTCGCCGT
Source organism: Christensenellales bacterium (assembly GCA_048167245.1). Lineage (GTDB taxonomy): Bacteria > Bacillota > Clostridia > Christensenellales > Pumilibacteraceae > RACS-047. Next base: position 2,321 of record DBEXQE010000213.1, read on the forward strand.
ATCAACTGCTTGTTTTTTTCTTTCGGATATGATAAAATGATCGTACGATAAACAGTAATTTAGCGGAGCATGTTTTCCGAAATGCGCGAAAAGAAATTTTCCAAATCAAATCTGATTTTTGCTATCTTATGTGCGGTATATATTGCGGCATACATAATTTTCTATTTTACTTTTGCTCAATCGCATAGCAAAGACCGCCCCGTTTTAGCTGTCATTGTCGTAGGCGGTCTTATTTCGGTCGTTGCGATAGTTACGTTAGTCGTAAACGTCAGATATTGTTTAACTTATCGGAAATACATTACGGTCATGCGGTACGGAACCGACGTCGTATGTACGATTTTCGACTCCGAGCAGATCAAATATAACGATAAAAAACGGGATACGAAGTTTGCGCTCGTTTTACATTATTTTTATGACGGCATAGAGAAAAGCTATACAACGGGTTACGACTTCTGTGAAGCGGAATACGAATATCTGAAAGAACTTAAAGAGATCGAATGCCGTTGTTTTAACGGCACGTTATTCGTTACCGAAAAAATCCCCGATAAAATTTACAAAAATCTGACTACGTACGGAAAAATCGAATCGAAATTCGTGTACATATTCCTTAAAATCTGGCAAATCTTAGCCGTTATCGGCGTAATTATCTTTTTAAGCGGTATAGCTCTGACTATCGCCGTATCCGATAAATTGTTTATAATTGTCGGAGCGGCATGTTGTTTCGGCATAAACATACTTTGCGGTATCGTATATGCTATTTGCTTTTTCGCGGGAAAATACTGAATTCCGATCTATCTCACTCGATCATTCGATAACGT
>DBEXQE010000214.1:0-13498 GCA_048167245.1 Christensenellales bacterium
CGAGCAAACTTCCCTTTACGGTCGAATCGAAATTCATTATCTTCTCCTTTTATTCAGCCTTACGGCAAAAGTCTTTTCGTAGTGCCTTTTAAGTAGACGCGGCACTGACGGAAACCTTCCGCATATTCCGCGCCGCACTGATACCCGCGGTAGCGACTGCACGTTTTCACCATATCCGCGAAATCTATGCCGTCGTGTTCTTTCATCCAGACGAGCTGACTTTCGTGGCACGAGAGCATCTTTATTTGCAGCTCTATCTCGTCCGAAATGTCGTCGTACTCGGTCGGCTGAAAATTCACGCCCGCGAGAGTGTCCATATAGTAGATCGGAACGAGCCGCGCGGGGTCTTTGTACTTGCTCTTATAATTCGGCAAGGTAGCCGTAAAACTCGCGTCGAACACGAGCCGCGAGATCGCCGTGTGGTCGGGCATATAATCGTCGGGGTTATGGGTTATTATAAAATCCGGGTCGGCGTACTTTATAACGTCGACTATCTTGTCGCGCGCCGCCTTGTTGTTGTCGAAAATTTCCAGATCGTCGAACATGCCGCCGATCACTTCTATTCCCGCCAAAGCTCCCGCTTTCTCGGCTTCCTTTTTGCGGATCTTCGTCAGTTCGTCGGGTGGGATCACCACGTGTCCGAGATTGCCCGTGCTTGCATGGCATACGACGACCCTGTCGCCGCGTTTTACGCACTTCGCAAGCGTTCCCGAGCACGCTATTTCTATATCGTCGGGGTGCGCCCCTATCGCCAGAACGTTAATGGTCTTATCTCCTTTACGATTTATTTTACGCTTTAATTATACAACCGTTTCCCGCAAAGCGCAATGGCGCACAGTATCGAAAAAGGGTAAAATAATCTACTCGACAAATTTTTTGTTCTGTGATATAATTTTACCGTGAAAACTTATTTCAGACATAAAATAGAAAAACTCATCGTAGTCGATAAGATAGTAACGATACACTACTTCGAGTTCGACAAAAATTTCCGCTCGGAAACGGAATCGCACGACTTCTGGGAGCTTGTCTACGCCGACAGATCGGACGTTCTATGCACGGCGGATAACGAAAAAATCACTCTCGGGCAGGGCGAAATGCTGTTCCATAAACCGAACGAAGCGCACTCGCTGTCGGCGGACGGAGCGCACGCGCCGAACGTGTTCATAATATCGTTCGAGTGCAAATCCGAAGCAATGCGATTTTTCGAAAACAGAAAAACGAAACTGAATAAAGCGTTCGAAAAATACGTGTACGCGATAATCGAAGAAGCCAAAAAAACTTTCGACATTCCGTACTCCGACCCGAAGCTGAAAAAGCTGAAACTGTTGCCGTCCCCTACGCTCGGCGGGCAACAGCTCATAAAAAACTATCTCGAAATACTGCTTATCAACGTAATGCGTTCGCTTACCGAAACGGAAAACGGCAACGCGATATTTCTGCCGAAAGAAGAATTCGGAAAAAAGCTCGTCAACGATATCCTGCGTATCCTTGACGAGCATATAAACGATAATATAACGATAGACGAGATCTGCGATCTGACTTCTTACGGGCGCGCACACATATTCCAAGAGTTCAAAGCCGCGACGGGCAAAGGCGTTATGGAATATTTCGCTTATCTTAAAATCGAAAAGGCGAAAACACTGCTGAGAGAAAACGAAAGATCCGTAAAGGAAATTTCCGAACTGCTCGCGTTCGACACGCCGAATTATTTTTCCAAAACGTTCCGACGCCTTACGGGAATAACGCCAACCGCCTACAAAAAGCGCAACGGCAAACTGTGATCACTCGTCGTCGCAACGTTCTATCATGTCTATGCACGGATTTTCGCGCATTATCTCGTCGAGCCGCACCGACGAAAATTCGCTGTCGGTGTGAAGCGTCGCGCTGTAATACGTTTCGTCGCCCCTGCGCTCCAACGCAAGGCGGTAGAACTTTTCGACTTCGAAGATCTCCTTTATGTTGGGCGCCGCGCCGTCCTGCCCGCGAAATTTTATTTTTATGGTATAATACTTTTTCGTTCTGAACGGTTTAAGTCCCGAGTGCATAAGGCACTGAACGCCGATGATTACGATCGTCGCGCCGACCGCAACTATATACAGCTCGCCGCCGCAAGCCATTCCCACGCCCGCGGTAGCCCAAATGCCCGCCGCAGTCGTAAGTCCGTGCATTTTCGAGCCGCGCAACATGATTATCCCCGCGCCCAAAAAGCTGATGCCCGAAACGATCTGCGCCGCCACGCGCGAAACGTCCGCGTTCATTCCGCCGAACGCGAATTTGCTGACTACCATTATAAGCGACGCGCCTATCGAAACTATCGTGTGCGTCCTGACGCCCGCTTCCTTAAAGCGCAGTTTGCGCTCGAAACCTATCGCGAATCCGAGAACGGCCGCGAGCAGGATATTTATGAGTTTTCCGAGTTCGAATATCACTCTTTCCATTTGCGAAATTCCTTTTTTTTACGCTTTCAATATACGTTTCCCGAAACGACCAAAGCCGCGCCGTCCGAAATATCGACGATGAGAACATCACCTATCTTCACGGGCTTATCGGGGTGTACCGCATTGATTTTTTTCATTATTTTCATCATATCGGACTTCTTTACGGGCGCGCTCGTCTTGACGGGTATCATTTTTCCGTCCGTAGCGCGAACGGTGGAAGTCAACACGCGCTTCGGGCAGACGACTTCGTTTTCGGCGTACAGTTTGCCGCGCGGACACGTGTTGCCATTAACGGACACCGCGACGCCGTTTTCGACTTCGACTTCTATCGCGCAACCCATGGGACATTCGACGCAAGTTAAGTTAACTTTTTGCATGATCCTATATCTCCAAAGAAACGGTTATCGGCTCTTTCGCCGCGGCTATCCGATCCGCCTTTAACAAAAGCGTTTCCATTTCGCCCGGGACGGCTATTTTCTTTTTGCGCATAGCGAGTAGTGTATCTCCGCTTACGGCTTTTACTGTGCAATCCCTGAACGTATTGTTTACGCGGAAAAACAGCTTTACGTCGCCCGCCGCGCCGACATCTATCTTCTGCGGCAGAACGTACGACACGTTTTGCCCGTTGTTTACGTCTACGGAGAGTTTCTCTCTTTTACCGCATGTTACGTAATCGGCGGCTCCGCGCCCCGCGATCTCGGCTTCTTCCGACACGAAATCCACCAGGTCGTGGACCTGCAACACGTTCCCGCAAGCGAATATGCCGTCCACCGTCGTTTCGCGGTTCTGATAGACTATCGCGCCGCGCGTTCTCGGCGAAAGCGGGATCTCGGCGCCTTTGGTTATCTCGTTTTCGGGAATAAGCCCTACGGAGAAAAGCACGGTATCGCACGGGAAATATTTCTGCGTTCCGGCTATCGGGCGCTTGTTTTCGTCCACGCGCGAGATCTCCACGCCGCTCACGCGATTCTCGCCGTCTATTCTCGTTATAGTGTGATTAAGGTACAACGGTATATCGAAGTCGTCCAGGCACTGAACTATATTGCGTTTCAAGCCGCTCGAATACGGCATTATCTCGCAAACGGCGTGAACTTTCGCGCCTTCCAGCGTCATGCGACGCGCCATGATAAGACCTATGTCGCCCGACCCGAGTATAACTACTTCGCGACCCGGTAAATAGCCTTTCACGTTCACGTACTTTTGCGCCGTCCCCGCAGAGTAAATGCCCGCGGGACGCGTTCCCGCTATATTCAGCGCGCCGCGGCTCCGCTCCCTGCAACCCATCGCGAGTATCACGGCTTTTGCTTTTACCGTAAACACGCCCGTTTCGGGTCCGACCGCCGTTACCGTCTTATCTTTCGTAAGCGACAGCACCGTCGTGCCCGTGAGCGTTTTTATGTTTCGCTTATTCACTTCTTCGATAAATCTCGCCGCGTACTCTGGACCCGATAGGCTCTCTTTGAACCTAGTAAGCCCGAATCCGTTATGGATGCACTGATTGAGTATGCCACCCGTTCTGTCTTCGCGCTCCAATATAAGGATATCGGTCGCGCCGCCGTCGTAAGCCGCGACTGCCGCCGCAAGCCCCGCGGGTCCGCCGCCTATTATAATTACGTCGTGATCTCTCATTTTATTACACCCATAACCAATTCCGAATTTTTGCCGTTCTTAGTAACTTCTTCGAACGGGATATTCAGCTCGCGCGCAAGGATCTCCGCCACGTGCGGCTGACAGAAACCGCCCTGACATCTTCCCATTCCCGAGCGCGTGCGCCGCTTTACCGCGTCTACGTTCTTAGCCGGCGGATTTTCGCGTATCGCGCGGACTATCTCGCCTTCCGTTATCTGCTCGCAACGGCAGACTATTTTGCCGTACGACGGGTCGCGCTTTATTATTTCGTTCTTTTCTTCGTCGGACAGATTTTTGAAAAAACAGTCGGACTTGCGGATCGGATCGAAATTTTCTTTCTTTTCGAGCGGCAACAACTCCGAAACGAGTTCTTCCGCCACGTATTTAGCGATAGCCGGCGCGCTCGAAAGTCCCGGGGACTCTATGCCTACGCAGTTGATAAGTCCGTCTACGCTACCGCTTTGTTCTATTATAAAGTCGTGCCTGTCGCTATACGCGCGAACGCCCGCAAACGAAGTTATGGTATTGTACAGCGGCAACGCGGGACACATTTGTTTCGACTTGACCGCAATATAGTCGAGTCCCGCCGCGCTCGTGTCGGTCCCGTCCTTTTCTTCGGCGGTGGGTCCGACGATTATATTGTTGTCGACAGTCTGCGAAATAAGCACGCCCTTGCCGAGTTTGGTCGGCGCAAAAAACAGAGTGTGCGAAACGAAATCGCCGCTCTCTCTGTCCAAAAGCACGTACTCGCCCTTGCGCGGAAAAACCTTGACCGATTTATCGCCCGCAAGACAGGCTATTTTGCCGCCGCCCGTCCCAGCGCAGTTTATTATAACTTTGCCGCTCACTTCCGTTCCGTCCGCCGAAAAGACCTTGAATATCCCGTCGGCTCTTTCTATCCGGGCGACTTCGAAATCGGTCATAAGTTCCGCGCCGTTATCCATGGCGTTGCCTATCGAAGCCACGGTAAGTTCGTACGGGCAGACTATCGCGCCCGTCGGAGCATACAGCGCGCCGACCGCATTATCCGAAACGTTGGGTTCCGTTTCTTTAAGCTCTTTTGCGCTAAGGAGCCGCAAGCCGTCCACGCCGTTTTTTTCGCCGCGCGCTTTAAGAGATGCAACGGTTACTTTATCTTCTTCGGAAAACGCGACCACGAGCGACCCGTTGCGACGGTATTTCACGCCGAGTTCTTCGCACAGATCTTTCATCATGCGACTCCCCGCCGCGTTGAACCTTGCCTTGTTCGTGCCGTTCGGCGCGTCGTATCCCGCGTGAACTATGCCGCTGTTCGCCTTGCTCGCGCCCATAGCCACGTCGTTTTCCTTTTCGAGCAGAACGACTCTTAGCTTATAGCGCGAAAGCTCTCTTAAAACGCTCCCGCCGACAACTCCGCCGCCTATCACGATACAGTCGTACATATTCCCTCCGTCCGCCGAATTATTCTTCGTCTATATTATAACGTTACACGGCTAACAAAAACTTCGTTTTTGCGTTGCTATCGCAATGTTATTCGCTAAACACGAATAACAGCCGTACGTTGCAATACGTCGTGAAAAAAACCTTGCAAGCAAGTTTTTTCACTTATATTATAAAGCAAAAAAGCAAAATACGCAATAGTTATAGGCATATTTTGCTCATTTCGAAAAAATTCAAAACGTCTGCCGATCACTTCGCTACGTCGTCGCGGTTCCAACGGAAGTTGCCGTGAATTCCGTAAACTTCGTTGTAATACGCGAACGTATCGGGATATTTTTTTATGAGTTTCATGAACTGCGGCACCTGACGCTGATTTATGACCGAAAAAACTATGCTGTTGCCTTCTTCGGTGTACATGCCCTTGCTCTCGACGACCGTCGCGCCGTGCTTTAAGTTGTAGAGTATCTCGTTCTTTATCTCTTCGGGGTTGCGCGTTATTATCTTTACTTCTATCGCGTTGCGCGTGGGCGAAAGAACTCCGCGCGTTACGAACTCGAACACGATGAGCTGAACTATCGAAAGGAAAATACAGTTGATGTTTTTATAAACGAAGAACGACAGTCCCATTATCACGTAGCAGACTATGCTTATTATCTTTTCGACGCTGCCGTAAGGTCTTTTGCGCTGAACAAGGCAGGCTATAATATCCGCGCCGCCCGTGGACCCGCCTATTTTAAGCATTATGCCCGTGCGCAGTCCGAGCATTATGCCCGAGAACAGAGCCGAAATAAGACGGTCGGTTTCGGTTACGTACTGCCACATATGCACGCTCTCCAACAAAATAAGCAGACCGGAAGTTATTACCGTGAATACGATAGTATATATAACGTACCGCTTTTTAAGGAATACGAGCGCGGCTATAACGAGCGGCAAATTCAGCGCGAGCGTATAAATACCCGCGTTTACGTGCGTCAATGTTTGGAGCATGGTCGCGATACCGTCCACGCCTATCGGCGCAAAATCCGACGAATACACGAACACGTGCATTCCGAACGCGCCGAGCACGCTCGCGACTATTATCCACAATACGTTGATAACTTCTTTTCTGTAATTGATCTTCTTCCCGTTTTCGACTTGTTCGTTTTCCATTTTATTTCAATAAGCCTTCTTTCAGCTTTGTAGCCGCTAACATTTCGTTTATTTTCCGTTCACATTCGACGGTCGCCGTTTTATCTCCGCGAACGCGGTAATATCCGAGCATATGTACATAAATATCCAAACCGTCGCATCTCAGCGACGAAAGTTCTTCGACTGACAGCGAGTGGAACACGCTCCGTATAAAACCGACGGCGTCCGCGCAGGAAAACAGTTCCTTTATCCGCTCCGTATGATCGTTGCTCTCGTCGAACAGCAGTTCCGCCGCGGTAAATCTCTCATCTCCCGCCGGGCGCAGTCTTTTCCATTCGAGCGCGCGCAAATCGATAAGTCGCGGCGCGCAAAGAACGATTTTAAGCAAATACCCGCATGCCGCTTTATTGCCCGTAAGCTCTATAAAACGAACGAGTTTATCGCGCATTGCAAAATATTTTTCCGCGTCGGTTTTGCTTTTGATACCCGTATGACGCATAAACGAATCGGACGGCAAAAAGCGGAAACGTTCCGAAATATAATTATATTCGCTCTCTGGCAGATCGGTTACCGCGCGCATAAGGATCTCGTCGCACCACCACTTGCTTTTTCCGTACGCTTTTACAAACCCGAGCGCCTGCGGCAAATATCTGTCGCATTTCTTTCTGTATTTAGCGCTCATATCGTTGCGGTGTTCGGCAATGCAAGCTAAATCGTACAACGCAAATTCGAGCAATCTTTTTTCGGACAGAATTTTTTCTTCGCCGTACGCCGCAAGAAACGCATCGTATACCCTGTAACCGTCTTTTCCTATGCTTACATTTACCCGATACAGCGGAACGGCTTGCCTTGCTTCTTCGAACGATTCGGTAAGATCGTACGGCGCAGAATGTTTTTTCAACCTTTCTTCGAGCGCGGCGTTCAATTCTTTTCTCGCGTTTGAAACTTCACCGTTTTCGACGGCATCCAAAATAAATTCGCACACGGGATTATTTTTGAGAAATATGTCTATTCCTAATCGCTTTATATCGTCCGACGATCTTTCCGCATTGTCGAGAAATCCGATATAGTCTTTTATTTCATACGAGTTCGCGACTTTAAGCGCCGTGCTTACGGCTTCCGAACCGAATTTTTCGGCAACGGAGATCACTGACTTAAAATCCGTTTTTCTCGACGGCAAACGGTATCTTTCAACAACAATATCTAAGTCGGAATTCATTTCATAAAGGTCGTCGTCGTATTCCCTGTAGATTTCTTTCAAGCGCAAAAAATCGCACCCGAAATACGCGCCGAGTTTTTCTAAACTACTTCGGCTTCTTTCGAACGAATCGATAGCACTCCTTACCGTCGCTTCGAAAACGACTTTCCGAGCGTTTTCGTTGCACTGCGGCAAATAGTCGATAAGATAAGTCAGATCTATCATATCGCCGAGAACGGTTTCCGACGAATTCAATCCGTCTACGATAATTTCCGGCTGACAACCTATATACGTACCGTAAAGTACGGCATACCACCGTAAAACTTCCGCGGCATGCGATTTTACGAACGGTCCGAGTTTTTCGTAATATTCCCCGCTCTCGCAAAGAACGGCGGCGAAACGCAGGCGCGCGTCGAGCGTGTTATCGTCCGTTTCGGCAGAAATATATTTGCATAGCTCGCTTTTAACGTAATCCGAAGCGTCCGAAATTTTCGTGTAGTCAACGGCCGCGGACATAAGACAGATCTGCCCGAAATGCCTGCACAGCTTATTCTCGCAACGCGGTTTATTCTTGAAGATATTGTTTACGAGTATCTCGTAAGCGAGCCGAGAACCGTACATAACGCCCGACAGCGCGTCGGATCGCCCGAGCGGTAACGAGTTGCCGTTAAGTTCGCTTAAAACCGTATCTAAAATAATATCGGTGAAATACTGTTTTTCCTTGTCGATACACTCGACGAGAAACATGAACGTATTCTTCCAATACGCATTGCGCGCAAGCCCGATAAGGAGCGGCGTAAGTTCGTCGTCGCGATAATTTATCTTTATGTACACAGCGGCGAGAAATTCCTGCATCGAACGGATCGGAAAACCTATGCGCCCGTCCCGGATCTCCGCGGCGAAGTTCACGCGGTGAACGACCGTTCTGAACGCTTCGTCGGATATGCGCGAAAATTCCGCTCCGCCCCTTTCGAGTCCGTCGAGTTCGAGCTTGTCGTCTATGAATTTTTTAAGTTCGTCGTAGGATATCAGCGCATCGCTCTTGCCCGAAACGTACGACAGCTTTTGCAATTCGTACCCGAGCATATAATAGATATTTTCTATGAGTTGCTGATTGTCGTTCAGGATCGTCTGCACGGATTTTTGTTTCTCGCGTTTCAGGATTATTCCGAAATATTCCTTGAACAGCGAGTACTTGTCGCGCGGCGGTTCTCCGCCCGAACGAACGAGAACCGCCATGATCGTTGCCTGCAACGGAGTCTGCATCATAAAAGCGATCTGCTCGTGTTTCAGCGCGTCGGTCAGAATTTTCATATACTCGTCGCGCTTGTCCGTATCGGTTTCGAGCGCGGACAAAAGTTTATTCAGATACGCAACGCACTCGCTTTCGGCAAGCGGCAAAAGATCGTAGTGTCTGAAATCCGAGCCGAATTCGCCGACGTAACCTTCGGGACGCGTGGTCGCGAAAAACGTACAGTCCGTATTGCGCTGTCGCAGTTCCAGGTCGATGAAGTTTTCGATCTGTTCCATTACGTCCTTGCGGTTCGAGTTTTCCGAAACTTCGTCAAGTCCGTCGAAAAAGAACGAGAACGAGAACGCTCCCATATAGCGGCGCAACGTATCGTTATCGAAGTCGGACGCCGATTTACGCGCTATCTCCCCGGCTATGAACGTTACGAGATCGTAATTTTTGCCCGCTTTCTTGCGATCTGCGATATAAGCCGAATACAGCCGAAGCTCTATTCTCACGGGAATTCTCGCGCAGTGCGGCAACGCTATCCCGTCTGACTTTACGCGTTCGGAAAAGAGTTCGATCTTCTCGTCATAGTTCTCCTGATATTCCGTAAGAAAACGCGCGCGGTAGATCTGCGCCAAAAACTGACAAACGGTAGACTTTCCGCCGCCCGCGCCGCCGCGGATAACAAATCTGTTCGGCTTCGCGCTCACGGGAATTTCGAGCAAATTATTATATTCTCCGACGGGATACCGCTTTCGGAAATCCCACCGCTTTTCGCCCGCCGCCAACGCCGTTTTTATAAACGACACGGCTCGCCTGTCGCCGCGCGCTTCCGACATTCTAAGGTCTACGTATATCTTGTCGATCGGGACTTGCTCGTCGGTGAGTTTGCCCGCCTGATCCATGCGCGAACAGTAGTCGTCCTTAAAGCAACGGGCGGTATAACGCAAAAGCGCGTCGAATTTTTCCTTTTCGGCGCGGGTTACGTTCTCGTATAGGTGCGCGAGAATATCGCTCGGCATTATAAACGCCGTATAGCTCAGCGCTACTTCTCTGTACAGTTCCAGATAGCGGCAGATCTCGTCCTTTCCGAGTATTGCTATATTCGGAATAAGGCTTCTATACTGATCAGCCATAGCGTCCGCCTTGTCCTTTATCCCCGTTTCGGCAACGGGCGTAAGCGCAATATTCGTAAAAAACAAATAGTTGTCGGGGATCTTCTTGCCTTGCTTTTTCTTTTTCGCAAAGCCCGCCATTTCGCTCTCGAATTGCTTTTTGAGCCACGGGAAATCTTCCGCTCTCGTCCCTGCGGCTTTGTATTTTGCCTGCGCGACGAAATAGCCGCTCCACCCGCTCGCGACGGACGGAAAATCGCTTTTCCCCGTAAACGACGCTTCCCGTTGACCGTCGGGACCCGCCCCGTAGATCTTCACTCCGCTGCCGAGTATTTTAAGGCACAGCGACTGAACAAGCGTTTCGAAATTATCGGAACCCAATCTGTCGAGCGTGTATTCCATTTTTCTCCCGTGTAAAATAATTCCGTTCTTTTAATCGCGACGGCGCGTATTCATCAAGATGATCGCCAAAAAGCGCAGGAACTGCACGAGCGAAAGCAAAAACGAAACTATATAAGTCATTGCGGCGGCTGTAAGCACTTTGCGCGCGGCGGCTATCTCGTCGCTCCCGTACGCGCCGCAGTCTTTGAGCGTATTCAGCGCCCGATGGCTCGCGTTAAGCTCCGTAGGAAGCGTTACGAGCGCAAACAGCGCCGACAGCCCGAAAATTATAACGCCGGCTATAACGAAAATATTGCCTATTCTGCCCATTAGCGGAGAATAAGCCAAAAAGCCGAGAAACATTCCGACAAGCATTATCGGCATAAGCAAGCTGTTGGCTATGTTCAGAACGGGAACGAGCGCCGTTCTGACGCGCGAAAACAGATAACCCTGATCGTCCTGAGCCGCATGCCCGCACTCGTGGCAGGCAACGCCGACGGCGGCGATCGAAGTAGAACCGTACACGGTCTGCGACAGCGAAACGACTTGGGCCTTGGGATTGTAATTGTCCGTCAGCGACCCGCCTATGCGTTGGATAGCCACGTGTTGAAGTCCGTTTTCGTCGAGCATGTTACGAGCCGCCTGAGCCGCCGTAAGCCCGTTAGGCGACGGGACAGCGGAATACTTCCTGTAAGTCGCGTTGACCGCCGCGCTCGCTATAAAGCCCGCAAGCACGATCGGAACGAACGAAATTATCGTTATTATATAAAGTTTTTCGGAAAAATCGAGAGCCGCCCAAAGTTCAGCCATTTATTACGTCTCCTTGCAATCTTGATAATAATAAAATCGGTATACCGTAAATTATATTATGTAAATCGGAAATTGTCAAGCATGGCGCAACGGTTTCACGGCGTTTGCCGAACCGAAAAAATTATTTTTCAAAGCAAGCGTTTTTTATAGCCAGATAGTCGTTAGTCAGAATACAGTCCACGCCCATTTCCAAATACCTTTCGGCGTCTTTCGGATCATCCGCCCAGAACATATTACAGCGTATCCCGTGTTCGTGAGCTTTCGATATCATTTCCTGAGTGAAAGCATAATTTACGAGCTGGATCTTCTTGCACCCGTACTTGATAGCGCGTTCGACCGTCTCGAGCGGAGCCGTGCCGCCGCCCATACAGCGCGTGATATCCGGGCATATTCTCTGTGCCAACGCATGAAAATTATCGTTGCCGCACATAAAATATACGTGCTTGCGGCAGTCGAATTTATCTATCATATCCACTATCTTACGAAGCGTTTTCTCGGAGTAATCGCACTCGTAATCGCATGTTTTAATATGAATGTTCATGATAGTATGCCCGGCGAATTTCCTGAGAATATCTTCGAATTTCACTATTCTCAATCCCTTGAACCTTTCCCCGAACTTGACGCCGAAATCCAACGTCTTCAATTCTTCGTAAGTCTTTTCGTAAATCTTGCCCGTTCCGTTCGAAACTCTGTTGAGACGCGAGTCGTGGCTCGACACGATAACGCCGTCCGCCGTTTCCCACAGATCGAATTCTATTTCGTCCGCGCCGAGCGCAACCGCCGCGCCGAAAGCAGGCATACTGTTTTCGGGAGCCACGGTATTGAACCCCCTGTGCGCGCACAGTCTCGGATACGGCATATCGTCGTCAAACGGCACGATCGCCTTTCCGCCGTTACGGTACAGCCACGGTCTTCTGCCGTTCTCGATATATTCGTAGTGCGGTTCGGGAGCCTTATCCTTGCCCGCAAAACCCGCAGCCTTGTAATATTTTGCATGCGGATCTATCTCGCACGTTTCATAGCCGATTTTACTGTTCATGTCGGCGATCACGTCGCCGTTCGGAGCGACGATACAACTGCAACCTCCCACGGGCGAATCCTCTCCGAGCGACACCGAAGAACGGATCAGGTATGCGTTCGTGTTGTAGGCAAGAAAACGATTTATTATCGAAAGCGCCTGATGCGTATCCGTACGCTGATGCGAACAACCTATGATAATATCGACTTTATTTCGCGCGATCTGCGGAAATTCTTCGTACATATAAAAGTCGTAACACGTCATAAATCCAAACCGCAATCCTTCCAACTCCAAAATATACGGATCTTTTTCATTGAACGAATAGGACGAATCCATTTCACGCCCGCCTATCTCTCGCGATTTATCTTCCGACGGCGCAGGATGCGCTTTGTAGTATTTACCTACGATATTTCCGTTGCGGTCGATAGCGTGCGTCGTATTCCGAAAGCCGTTCCCGCTCTCGGACGTGCAGTTTACGAAAGTTATCGCATGGCAACGCCGCGCCGTTTCCGCCGCTTTTTCCAAAATATGGGAGTTGTATTTTTTTATAGATGCGTGAAATTCTTCATATCCGTTTTTCAATGCCGGAACGTCGCAGTATTCGGGCAAAACTATTATATCGAGCGGCTCGCGGCACTCATCCATAAGAGCGACCATAGCATCGAAACAAGCGTCTGCATCGTCTCCGTCGAAAGAATAATAGGGTTGAATGATCCTGACTTTCATGAATAAAACTCCTTAAAAAAATAAATTCTATATATTATAACAGGTTTTATGGCATAAAGCAAAGGATTTTTATTCTTGTTGACGCAATATTTTATATTTTTCGCAAGCAAAAAAGAACGGACGAAATATCCGTTCTCTTTTCGCTTTCCGATATATTCGGAAGAATGATTATTTGAGTTCGACGGTTGCGCCTGCGTCGGTGAACTTCTTTTTGAATTCTTCCGCAGCTTCCTTCGACAGCCCTTCTTTGATGGTGCTGGGAGCGCCGTCTACGAGAGCTTTCGCTTCGCCGAGTCCGAGACCCGTAGCTTCTCTTGCAACCTTGATAACGGCGATCTTGTTCGCGCCCACTTCTTTGAGTACGAGCGTGAATTCCGTTTGCTCCTCTGCGGCTTCCGC
>DBEXQE010000215.1:0-2341 GCA_048167245.1 Christensenellales bacterium
TAGTCGGCAAGCCCTCGGGAACGGACGCTACTATAAGCACTATGCTCTTTATGAAAATTTCCTGAACGCTGTCTAACGAAACGTTACTGCGCACGAACAGCATTATAAGCTGAACGACAAACACGACCGCGGCGGCTATCCCGCCGAGTACGGCTATTTTTTTGCCGAGCTTGTCGAGTTTCTGTTGGAGCGGCGTCAGCTTGGCTTCGGCGGCGGACAGTTCTTTGGCAATGCCGCCTATCTCCGTCGAGTCGCCAACTCCTATCACAACGGCGGACGCGCTTCCTTCCGTAACGTAACAGCCGCTGTATATCATGTTTTTGCGTTCCGCAAGCGGCGTCTTGTCGCCCGCGAAAACGACTTCCGCGTCTTTCTTCACGGGAGCGCTCTCGCCCGTCAGCGGCGATTCGTCCACGGCAAAACCGACGCACGAGATCAGCCTGCAATCGACGGGGATCTTGTCGCCGACTTCGAGCTTTACTACGTCGCCCACGACGAGTTTGTCTTGCGGGATCTTCTCTATCTTCCCGTCGCGCACGACTTTCACGAGCACGTTCTCGCCCATTTTGCTGAGCGCGTCGAACGCTTTCGCCGACCGTCCTTCCATTATTATGGTGATCGTTACCGACAGCGCAATGGCAACGACTATGCCGATGCACTCGGTGTAATCGAAACGCTCGCCCTTGCTCACTTTGATAACGTTCACGGTGAGCGTGATGGCGAACGCGACCAGCAGAATTATCATCATAGGCTCGGTCAGACCTTCCCAGATGCGCCTTAAAAGACTTTTCTGCTTCGCCTTGCTGAGTACGTTCGCGCCGTACTTTTTAAGCGACAACTCGACCTGCGACTCGTTAAGTCCGCGATCCTTATCCGTGTTTAGCTCGGCTAATACTTCTTCCGATTTTAATTTGTGTGCGTCCATATTGCCTCCTTGAATAATTTTATTGTCGCTCCGCGCCCGAAATTCCTTTAAGTCAAAACACGACATATTTTGCGCTTGAAAAATAAAAAGACCCTCGACGCTTGAAAACGTCGAAAGTCTTATTACCGTCAAAAAAATTCACGGCGGGCAAACCGAGCGAATTTATCGCCGAGATGTCGATTTTGCCCCGAAGAACTACTCCCTTCCAATTGACGCTATTCTATCATATGCGCGCAAAGTTTGTCAAGCGCAAAACTGCAAAAAAATTTTACACGCCCGAAAATTTCAAACTCTTTCCAAAAGACTTGACAAAACACGCCCGCTTAAAGTATAATAGACAAGCTACGGTTGATAAAGCCTTAGCCGCAAAACCTAAGCCGCGGAGAAGTACCCAAGCGGCTCAAGGGGCTCCCCTGCTAAGGGAGTAGACCGAATTAAACTCGGTGCGAGGGTTCAAATCCCTCCTTCTCCGCCAAGCGGTACCCAACAGAACACCTTTTTTGTTCGGTTGGGTATTTTTTTATTGTTTTCAAGGTGGAATCAGATATAAAGATCTATCTTAAAAGTTAAAACGATGAGTTGTCCATTGAACTTTCGGGTATCTATTTCGAAAGATTTGGTGCAGGTATAGAAAACAAACTCCCGACGGGGATCTGTTCCGTCGGGAGTTGTGTCGTTTGTGTATTTGTAATAAACGTCTATTTTATCGTTGTAGAGCACGACTTTTCGTATAAGCGCGTCTATCATAGGTCGCGGATTTTTTCGCAAAGCAGTTGAAAGATATTCGGTTATATCCGCTTTTGTCAGAGTCAATTTCGTTTTAGACCGTTCTATTTGTATTTTCTCGGATAATTCGCTTTTCTTGTCTTCGAGCTGTTCGAGCCGTTCTTTCGTCGAGCTTGTTATTACTCCTTGCTCCATAGCCGACAAAATGTTATTTATGGCTTTTTCGGTGTTTGTGAATTCGCTCAACAGTAAATTCAGAACGGACTCGTCGTCGTTTCTTTTCTTATTCTCAGACAGTATTCTGTCCGCAAGCAGATTCAAGTCTTCGGGCGTCAACGCATTAACGGTCGCATCGACGACGGCGTTTTCTATTAAGTCTTTTCGTATGGGATTGCACGGACAGCTCTTGTCTTTTCTCTTGCCCGAGCAGGCATAGTATCTCTTTATCTCTCCGTTCTTGGACGTACCAGAACTCGAATTTACAGGTTTGCCGCAATAACCGCAAAATATTTTATTTCGCAATAAATAGAAAATGTTTTCTTTATGCTTGCCGTATTTGTTATTCGCTATCTTGCTCGCGACAATAGAGAAAATTTCATCGGGAACTATTCTCGGATAAATATTCGTAAATACTTCGTCGCCGTGCCTGTAAATACCGGCGTACTTTTCGTTGGACAGCATATGATACAC
>DBEXQE010000216.1:0-5984 GCA_048167245.1 Christensenellales bacterium
TTCTGAGTAAAAATTCGAGATTGTGAAGCGCAAATTCCGACTTGCGGTTATAATACTTGTTTTTGGCTTGCGACGAAAGCACCCCGTTATGTTTTTCGAGATACAGCTCTCCCCTGTAATCTGGCAAATCTTCGTATCGGCTCAACTTTTCGAAAAAGTCCGCCGCCGTGGAATATTCGAGATTCGAAAGCCCTTTCAGATTTTTTTCGCGTTCGAAGCGTTCCAAGTGCTTTCGCGACGGTCCTGCGCCGCCGTCGCCTATTCCGAAAAGCAGAAGCGCATCGTTTGCTATTCCCGCCTCGGAGTAATTCCGCTCGGTCTTTTTTATGTCGGCACACGTAATATTCGAGTTGTAATTTCCGTTCGGCAACATATGCGCGAGAACTTTCGTGTCGTCTATGCCGTGCCAATAGAAAGTGTTGAACGGGAAACGGTTGTACTTGTTCCACGAAAGTTTCATCGTCATAAAATAATCGCAACCGCACTTTTTGATAATTTGCGGCATGTTCGCGCTATAACCGAAAACGTCGGGCAACCAAAGATTTTTAACGTCTTTGCCGAATTCTTGTCTGAAAAACTCCTTGCCGTACAAAAACTGACGCACGAGCGACTCTCCCGACGGAATGTTGGTATCGCTTTCGACCCACATGCCGCCCTGAACGTCTATTCTGCCGCTCGAAACGCCTTTTTTTATACGCTCGTACAAATCGGGATAATAAATCTTCATCCACTCGAACAACTGTGCTTGCGATGCGCCGAAAATATATCCGTCGTAGTTTTCGATATTTTTCAGTTGCGTGGAAAACGTCCTTGCGCCCTTTCGAATCGTTTCTCTTATCGGCCACAGCCACGCGAGATCCAAATGCGCGTGCCCTATGCACGAAATATTCAAAATAGATTTTTCTCCGAGATCCAAAACTTTTTGCGTATAGCGTTTGGCTTTTTCGAGCGCTTTATCCGAAAAATCGGAAAGCTCTGCGATTGCCGAACTCATATTGTAAACAATATAGTTATACTGCGCGGACTCCGGATCGACGCATTTTACGTAATTTTCTATCACTTCGAAATCGTAATACAAATCTCTGGCTTTTAAGTTACAAACGGCGACGTCCATTTCTTTTACGACGCCGTTTTCGCAAAATCTTCCGAAAAGATCGTTGTTTCCGGCATCTATCCAAATATCTATTTCGCCGCTTTCGCTTATTATCCCGCGGCAAGGAACTATCCTTTTCGCGGGTTCGTCTATCGACCTGTCGAATTCCGAACTTACGTTGGTAATACTTTGAACTATTTGCCCGTCGTTATATACAAGACCTTCGCCGTTGAGATCTATTATAAGAACGAGTTCTCTGTCGAGATAACGTCTATCCACTTTCGCTTTGAGATTAAACCAAGCGCAATCGAAAACTTCGCCCCAGTTTTCGCCGACTTTTATTTCCGAATAGCTCAAACTCAACCTGTCTTTATAAGAAACGGGCTCTTTGCTCTTGCCTACAACCGCCGTAAGGCTCTGGATTTTTTCGTATACGCACGCTTTCAATCTGTATTTATAATTTGCGATCAGATCATCGGTCGTAATATTTTTTAACTGTAAGGGCAGCATTCTTCTCCTTTTTTCATACCGCGACAATCACACGACTGCCGCGGCACGAAAATATCGATTTATTCTATTATAAGGTGGTTGACGCGCATATCGTCAAGCGCGTCGGTAGCGCCGTCGGTCGAGCCGTTTGCGTCGAGCTCGATCAAAACGACGATCGTTTTGCCTGCGTATTCGGTAAGATCGACCACTTCGTCTGTGGGAGTCGCTCCGGTTACTATTTTCCATGCCGTGCTCTTAACGGCGTAATCGCTCGAAACGTCTACGATCGTTACTCTGAATTTTACGTCTCTGCTGTCGTTTTCGGCGTTGACTTTGAATTTCAGAGCCGTTTCCGACCCGATCGCAAATTTATTGGCAACGGTTATATCGGCAATTCCGTCTTCGGTGCCCTTTCCTTTTTCGATCGTCATTCTGAGACCGGTAGACTGGATCATTCCGTTGACGCTATGCGGAGTGGTTCCGTCGGTGATACGCATATTCGCTTTCCATTCTTCGAAAGCATTTCCCGCCGCGTCGCTTCCGACAAAACTTCTGACGGACGAAACGGTCATTCTGTCGAGGTCGTATCTCGTATAAACGTTATGCGCTATCGGCGATTCTACCGTCGCGATAACCGAATACACCCATATATCGTCAAGCGCAGTATCCGCTCCCGTGCCGTCGTATTTGTCGATCTCGACAAACAGTACTACTTCTTCGCCGCCGTAAGCAGATACGTCGAAATCAAACGTCGCCCACTCCGTTCCCGAAACAACGCCGTAGTCAAAGCTCTTAACGGACATATCGGAAATTTTGACAATCGTTATCCGGACTTTCGTATCTCTGGGCTTTCCGGACTCGGTAGAATCCGCTTTTACGGTTATTTCGGATACTCCGACGGGAAGATTGAGTTTTTTGTAAATAGCAATATCGGCATTGCCGTCGGCAGTCCCGGCGGTCATAGCCATTCTTAAACCGTTGGTCGCGCTAAACGTAAAGTTTACGCTCGAATGCGGCGTCGTTCCGCTCGATACAAAACTTTCCCAACCGTTCATGTTTTGGTTTGTGAACGTATAACTCAGCGTATCGGACGCCGAAAGCGCTCTCAATTCGTTTGCGGAAATTCCGTTGTGGATCGCGCGTTCTTCGGGATTGTACAGTTCGACAGCCGAAATATACATGTCTTCGAGATCGTCGGTTACTCCGGATTCGAAATCGTTATCGTCCATTTCGACCATAATGATAACGTCTTTGTTCGCGAATTCGGAAATATCGTACTCGGTAACCTTGGTTACCGTGCCCTTTACTACCGACCATTCGTAATTTTTTATAGCGTAATCGTTTGCGATATCTATAACGGTAAGTCTGTATTTCGCATCTCTGGGCATTCCGTCGCCGTTAAGGTTCGTGCTTATAACCGAAAGGCGCAAATGCGTCAGCGACGGATCGAGCGTAATTCTGTTATACGCGAACAAATCGGCTTTTCCGTCGTTCGTTCCCTTGCCTTTGCTCAGAGTCAAACGCAGACCGTTGCTGCCGATAGTGCCGTTGATAAGCGGATAACCCGTTCCCGCAACGGCTTCTCCGACAGCCCATTTCGTCAGATTGTTTTTCGCAACGTTCCATTTCGTATCGTCGTCGGGAGAGTGCGACAAAATATCGATATTCGTAAGTCCCGGAAGAATTTCTTCGGATTCTACCGAGAAACGGCTCTCTACCATATTGAGCGTAAGCAAATGAGATGCGTTTTTACCGTCGGACGAGTACTGAACCGTAAACAAACCTTCTTTACCGGAAATCGTATCCAGTTTGGCTTTTTCTATTACGACGTTAAGGCTTTCTCCCCTCGTAATTTCGGTCCAATCTTTCAATACGGTTTCCGTTCCGTCTTTTTCGACGAACAGGATCTTCACATTCGCGCCCGCACCGCTGCCGAGCCCGAAATTAAACGTCATATTCTCCATTACGGCGGAATTTATCGACGCTTTTACGAACGCGACCGATTGAACGGTATTAACCGAAGTGCTGTCGGTAGCGAACGTAATGCCGTTGGTATTCATCGAATAGTTGGTCGCCGTTGGAGCAAGCGTTCTTACGGTCCAGTCGTCGAACTTATACCAACTTGCATAAGCCGACGTTTTTATCTTGTCGTATTCGCCGACGATAACTCCGTCGGTCAGATATTCGACTGCTGTTTTCGCGCCTATCGTTATGTCGTCGAAAGCAATGAATTCTCCAGATCCTTCGCCGTCGTCGTCTTGTTCCAAAGTTATAACGACAGTCTGACCTTTGAACTTGGAAATATCGAGACTGTACGGCACCCAGAAATCGGTTTTCGTGTGTATCCAGCTCGTAAGCGGCGCTATTTCGTAACCGTCGTATTTTTTGATGAATACGCGCAC
Source organism: Christensenellales bacterium (assembly GCA_048167245.1). GTDB lineage: Bacteria > Bacillota > Clostridia > Christensenellales > Pumilibacteraceae > RACS-047. The sequence goes on from DBEXQE010000216.1 coordinate 3,985, forward strand.
CCTGTGGTTTGCGTCGGTGGACGCGCCCGCTCTTACGTAATAGTTGAAATACAGTTCGTCCGTATCGGGCAACGTGATCTTATTGAAGAAATACGAGTTGAAATTTTGATCGCCTTTTCCCAAATCGCTTCCGTCCAGCGTAAGTGCTCCGGGCGCAAAATTTCCTACCGTTTTGTCGTACTTTGCCGTATCGAAGCTGCTTGCCGTTACGAGCGGAGTTTTGCCTACCCATCCTTCGGAATCTTCGTCGAAAGCAAACGACGTTTTCGCAGTCGCTTCTTTCGCGTCCAAAGCCTTGTAGTCTATGTTTTCGTCGGGAAAAGACGGATACTCGTAATCTACGGGCGTCATAGGGTCTTTTACGTCGACGTGCGGAACGTTTTCCGTTACCATTTCGATAAGTTCGCGAACGGTAACGAGTTCCACGTCATCGCTCAAATACTGTCTGAGCGTGTTGATAGCGTTCATATCCGACGACCAGCAATGCGACGTCATTACGGTATAACCGTTTATGCTCTTGTAATTCTTTTCGAAACTGTTTATTCTCGTAGCTACGTTAATCGGGCTTTCCTGCCACATGCTCTCGCGTATCGTTACGAACGGTTTGTCGTTGAACCAATAAACCGATGCGCCGCCGCCTTTATATTTGTTGCCGTACTTTATAGTGCCGCCTTTGATGTTGCTCTGACGCGACATGATTTCGAGAGACGTGCGATCCACTCCGCTGTCGATAACGTCTATGACGCTCAAATCGGTCAGCTTGTAATAGTGATTCGTTCTTGCGGCGTTAAGTTCGTAATCTTTGTATATAGAAGGGTTGATATACCCCGTGCCGCTTGCGCCCGAAATGAATTCGTCGTTGGGCGACGCCGTATCGTAGATTTTCTTTATTACGTTGGGCATAATGTCGATAAGGCTCGGGCTCATTCCCCACGTCATTTTATACTCGCCCCTGTACGGCGAACCGTAAAATTTCTTGTCGTTGATAAAGCCCGACTGCAACCAAGTAGGGTTGTCGCCGTCGGTCATCACGATCGCGAGATAGTGCTTTCCTTCCTGCGCAACGGGCTTTTGAGCTTCCTTGTCGTACTTTTGCTTTAAATCCGTAACCTTACCTTTAAGCGAATTCGTGAAACTCGTATTGTACGACCAGTCGATCGAAATCGTCATAGCGCCGAACTGCGAGTTTTGAGCGACGTAGCTTACTTCGTTTTCGCCCCAACCGAGATACGGGATATCGTCTTTCGCCCAATCGTAAATGGCGAGTCCGTATTCGGGTTCATCGATTGCTCTGCCGTAGTAAGTAAGCGCTTTGAGCGCGATGGCAAAATCTCTGCCGTGCGGTCTTACGGGATTAAGATGAAAAACCACGTCGTTTATGAGTTTGTCTTTGTACTCTTCGAAAACCCACTCTTTGGTTTTATCCGTGCCCGTGGTTACGTCTATTTTCTGCGTAAGCCCCCAAACGGTTTCGGCTCTTTCTTTGAGCGTAGTGTCGACTATGAGCCATTTTTCCACGCCCGCTATCGTAGTGGCAACGTTTACGGAATCGTCGCCGCGACGAACGGAAGAAGCCTTGTGATAATCGGACGAACACAAAATAAATCCGTTATCGACGAGCCTATCCTTAAACTTTAAGATCAGTTCGTCCAAACTGTCGACGTACTCGTACGTCTTACCGTAATTTTCGGTAAAATCTTTCAGCCAGAAATTATAAGAGCCGCCTTCGCCGTCCTTTAAGACTTCGCGCGAGTCTTCGAGATAAATCTCTCCGCCCTCGCCGTCGAGTTGCGCGGTGATGCCTTGCAAGGAAACGACCGCGAGTTTTTCGGCATCGTTCAATATGTTTTCTTTGATTACGTACAAATGATCTTTGTATTTCGTTTCGCGGAAATACGAAAAATCCTCGGGAACGACTATCGGTTCCCTTGTTTGAGTTTTTTTCTTGCAAGCCGTCATCGAAACGGACAGCGCCACGAGCACCGCAAGCAAAAACATTG
>DBEXQE010000217.1:0-10411 GCA_048167245.1 Christensenellales bacterium
TTCGACCGAAGTGAGCGAAAGCGAACGAAGCGGAGAAATCGCTTCAATATATATCTTAATATTGATAGAAAACTTATAAAACCATATTATAAAGATAATTTTGAGCGACTTCGTCGCTTGGTCGAAATACTCGCCGTTGGCTCGTGGCGGTCGCTTCGCTGGGCTAAGGACAGTGTAGAGAGAAAACTTAAGTTCGCTCCGCTCGCAATGACTACCCACCCGCAGAGCCATATCGGCTCTTTTTTCTTTTTTTTCGAAAAATGTAAATTCTTTGCGTCAAAAATGAATTATTGACATACTTATGGCACTAATTATATGCTATGCTAAGTATGTAAAACTCAAAATTCATTTACGTAAGGAGCATTTCGGTTATGAAGTATTTTGTGCTGACGGTACTGTTGTTGTACGACAAGTTGGAGAGCTTTTGCGATTCTCTCGACAAGACGGCGATCGCGACGGCGACGTCGATAGGGCGGGACGCGGAAGAACTCTGCTACGCGCTCATGGAAATAAACGATAAAAAGCGGCTCCTTGCGAACATGAAAGTCATGCGCGACGAGATAGCGGCGGGCATAGGCGAAAAGGAAACGGATCTTCTTACGCGCTATGCTTTGGGAGCGTCCGCGGAACGGCTCGGGTGCGAAGAAAACGTGAGCCGAAGCACCGTTTTGCGGCGGATAAACAGGGCGGTCGCCGCGAGCGAAACCATTCTGTCGCGTTTGGGAATCGATACGGAAAAAGTCGAGAGCGAATATTTTTCGGTCGGCATAATACGCTCGGCGTACGAGAAAACCGCCGCCGCCCGCTCCCCGAAAAACAAGCTCACTCCGCGTAGTTCCGCGGCTTTTTCTTACGCTCGGCGTCTTTCGGCGAACGAAACAGCATAAACATTATAAGCGCGGCGGGAATACACAGGCAGATTATAAAAACCGTTTCGTAGATCCCGTACAGCCGCGGAGAGTTCGGTTCGGGAGTCGGCTCGGGATCGTCTTCTCCGTCGCCCGTCGGGGGCGCGGGCTTTTCGACTTTTTCGATCTTATTTTCGGGAATAGGGTCGGCGATGCCGTGGTACGAGTAAATATAGCCGAAAACGGGCTCTGAGCCGCCCGTGTATTTTACGTAGTACCAAGTCTTGCTCGCGTTTTCGTAGCGCGCCGTGCCTTGCGCCGTGCCGTACAGCGTGAGTTTTTCTCCGTCGGGGATAAGCGCGAGCGTGTTGTCGCCGTTATGGTCGGGCGACGAGCGCATGATAGCCGAAAGCCCTTCGTTCGCCGCCGTGAACGAAACTTCGGCGTACTTGGTAACGGGTTCGAAGTCGGTAATTTCGATATCGGCTTTTTTCACGTATCCGCTTATATCGAGATAACTCACGTAAACGTATTCTTTATATAATATCTCGTCGGCGTTTTCCAAAAGCGCGACGAAGTAAGTTTTCGGCAGGACGCAGACGGGCGAATATTCTTCGCCGTTTTTTTCGCACAGCTCCGCGTCCGTTTTCAGTATCGCCCAGACTATTTCGTCGCTCTCGGCGTACGCGAAAAAACGCACCCGCTTCGGCGAAAACGAAACGAGCAGCGATAAAAGAATAATAAACGAAAGTACGGATAAAAGCGCTTTTTTCACTATACAAAATTATATACTTTTTCAGCGTGAAAATAACCGTAAACGGACTCGAATTTTGTCGGAAAATACGATAAGGAGATACGGCTCGATGTCGGAAAGAGAAAAAGAAATAATAACGCTGTTGTGCCGTCTCGAAAAAAAGATAGAGCAGGTGCGGCGGAGCAACAGACTTGCCCATTACAACAAAGAAAAAGTCCACAAAAAGCAGATCGAGTTCCACAAGAGCCGCAAGCGCAACAGATGGATCTTCGGCGGCAACCGCAGCGGCAAGACCGAGTGCGGCGCGGCGGAGACCGTCTACATGGCGCGCGGCATACACCCGTACCGCGAGAACAGAAAAAGCGTCGAAGGCTGGGTCGTGTCGGTAACGAGCGCCGTCGGACGCGACGTAGCGCAGAAAAAGGTACTCAGCTACATAAACCCCGAATGGATAGCGGACGTAAAGATGAGATCGGGCAGTGCGGCGGACCCCGAAAACGGCATTATCGACTACATTCTCGTCAAAAACGTATTCGGCGGCGTTTCGAAAATAGGGTTCAAGAGCCACGAAATGCGGCGCGAAAAATTTCAGGGCGCGTCGCTCGATTTCGTATGGTTCGACGAAGAGCCGCCCCGGGATATCTACGAAGAGTGCCGTATGCGCGTTCTCGACCGCAAGGGCGATATCTTCGGCACGATGACGCCGCTCAAAGGCATGACATTCGTGTACGACGAGATCTACATGAACCGCAGGGGCGACGAAAATATCCAAACTTTTTCGATGGAGTGGGCGGACAACCCGTATCTCGACCCGAGCGAGATCGAAAACGTGTCGAAAATGCTGAGCAGCGAAGAATTGCTCACGCGCAGGTACGGGAAATTCGCGGCGGCAAAGGGACTCGTCTACCCCGAATTCGACGAAAACAGGCACGTCATCGAGCCGATTTTTGGAGACCGAAAACGGCAAGATCCTGCGTCAGAATCAGGGCAAGGCGACGTACGCGGCAACGCTCGTCAAGTATTGCGACCTTATGTGCGACAAGCCGAATGGTCAGGCGAAACTTTCGGGCATAAGAGCGGCGTAAGGAGCGGAGCGGTGATAGGCACGGCGAGAATAATAGAAAACGATCTGTTTTCCGTGGCGGACAGGCTCAAAAGCATAGACGACTCGTATTTTATCGTCTACTCGTACAAAAACCGACGTTTCGAAGTCCATTCGCGTTCTCAGCGCGGCGACACTTTCGCGCTTGCCGTGCCGTATCCCGAGCTCGACGAAAGGACGGTGCGGCTCGTGAGAAAGACGCGTGCGGAACGCATTGAAAAATTTATCGCGGAAATGGAGCGCGAAAACGCGGAACTCGAAAAACGCGAGATATCGCGCGCGGTGAAAAAAACGGAAAAGGAGATCGAACGCGCTTATGGCAAGTTATAGGGAATGTATCGCGACGGCGGCTGAATTTCTGAATATGACGGAGATCGCGGCGGCGCTGAAAGAAAATTCGGAAAACGTTCTTTCGGAAAACGACGGGAAAGATCTGAAACTTCTGCTCGGGTGCGCTTCGCTCGTCGCAAGCGAGATAGCGTCCCGCTATTTTCCGCTTATCGCTACAGAGAACGTGAAAGTAAAGGACGGCTTTATCGCGTACGACGTGCTGAAAAAGAAATTTTCGGATATCGTATGCGTGAAAGTGAACGGCGTGAAAAAGCGCTTCGACGCGGGCGTTTCGGGAGTTAAGTTGCTCGTTGCGCCGTTTTCGGGCGATGCGGAAGTTACGTATTCGTACGCTCCCGCCGCGGCGGAAATAGGCGGCGAAACGGAATGGAAAAGCGAACTGCTCGGCGCAAGGGTGTTCGGCTACGGCATAGCCTGCGAATACTGCATAATAAACGGCATGAGCGAAGCCGTTCTGTGGGACAAGCGATATAAGGACGCGCTCTCCGCCGCGGGTAGAGTTAAAAGGGAAAAGAGAGTAAAACCGCGCCGCTGGATTTAGGCGGCGTATACGGGCGCATATACGTGCTACGTTCGTCGCGTCGGCTCGGTTGCGTACGCAGAAGTACGCGCCCTCGCCGCCACGCCGCCTGTTGCCCGTCTCTGCACCCGTCTCCGCCGCCTACGGCAGTATTGCTCATTTTTGCCGCCTTCGGGGCTGTGGATCAACACCCGTCTCCGCCGCCGTTGGGGCTGTGTATCGGCACTGTCCTTAGCCGAGCGAGCTTGCGAGCGAACGCCGACAAGAAATTGTGTTTATAACACAATTTCTTGTCATTTCGAGCGGAGCGGCATAACATATTTACAGCTTTGTCATTTCGAGCGGAGCGAAGCGCAGTCGAGAAATCGCTTAAAATTATCTTTATAATACGGTCTTATAACTATCCTATCCATATTAAAGATAAAATTTTCGGAGCGATTTCTCCACGCGCGATTGCGTCGCTTGGTCGAAATGACAGCCTGCGGCTGTCGGCGTTCGCCACTACGTGGCTCGGCTGAGGACAAGTATGTAGTAAGTACCGTTCACTTCGGTCGAAATACTCGCCTACGGCTCGTGGTGTTCGCCACTGCGTGGCTCGGCTAAGGACAGCCTTTGGTTGTACTCGCCTGTGGCTCTTGTACTCGCGTTGCTCGTGGCGGTCGCTTCGCTTGGCTAAGGGCGGTCGCTTCGCTCGGCTAAGCGGCGTTCACTATCGTTCGCTCGGCTTACGGACAGCCTGCGGCTGCGTCATTGCGAGGAGCACCCTTTTTCCCGTCATTGCGAGGAGCGCACTTTTTTCCCGTCATTGCGAGGAGCGAAGCGACGAAGCAATCCAAAACAACCAAATCGAGTGGATTGCTTCGGCAGTAGTCTCGCAATGACGAATTATCCTTTTATTTATAAACATTCGGGAGATATTTATGATCGACGACTATATTGCGGGAGCGGGCGGGCGTACGAAAAAGCTGTCGCTTCCGAACTTTTTTTCGGGGTTCGACTCCGTGAGCGACGAGAGCGTCCTGCCGCTCTCCACGGCCAAGCGCATCTATAATTTCGACTGCTCGTCGGGCGCGCTGACCGAAGGCTGGGGAATAAAGCAGAGCGGCATTACCGCCGAAGACGTAACGTGCGTGTGGCAGTTCCGCCGCTACGACCCGGTTGCCGAGCGCGAGATAAAAACGCTTATGTATTCGTGTGCGGACGGGAGCGTTTTCGCGGCTATGCCGCACGGGTATACGCGGCTGTACGGCGTTAACTTTACTGTCGCGCCGCAGACGGTCAATTACAGGCTCTACGGCGAAGACGTGATACTCATGTTTTCCGCTCCCGACGGCATGTTCGTCTGGAACGGCATAGACCCGCCGTACAAGGTCGAGAACGCGCCCGAAGTTACGAGCTTTACTATGCACTACGAGCGCATGTTCGTAACCGGCGGCGACGAGAAAAACACGGTCTGGTTTTCGGACGATCTCGACCCGACGAATTGGGATCTGTCGCTTTCGGACGGCGGTTTCATTCAGCTCGTCGACGAGTTCGGTAGCGCAAACCGCGTGCTGTCGTTCGCGGGCTACGTGTACGTCATGCGCGATAAGGGCATTTCGCGGATCACGGCGTACGGCAGTCAGAAAGACTTTTCGGTCGTGAACCTGTTCACTTCGTCGGGGAAGATCTACGGTCCGACGGCGGCTGTCTGCGGCGACACGCTCGTGTTTTTGGCGGACGACGGGCTTTACCGCTTCGACGGGCTTACGACGCGGAAAGTCGCTCCCGCGGTCTGCGGAGCGCTGAAAAGTTCGCCGCTCTCTCGCGGCGCGTACTACGACGGAAAATATTTCGCGGCGGTGCGGCTTAATGAAACCGATAACCCCGACGCGGACGAAAACAACGACGGCTTTCTCGTTTACGACCTGAAAACGGGCGCGGTGAGCCTTACGCGCGGCGTCGGCATAAAGGAGCTTTGCCCCGTGGACGGCGCGCTGATGGCGGTGGATACGAGCGGGAGAGTCGGAGTGATCGAAAAGAGCGGCGAGATCTACGGATCCGCGACCGAAAAGAGCTGGGTCGGCGGTATGCTCGATTTCGGCACGGACGGCGTAAAGACGGTAAAGGAATTCAGCGTGGACGCTTCCGCTCCGTTTCTGCTGACCGTGTTTTCCGAGCGCGGCGAGAAAACGGTTTCGGTACTGCCGAAAAAGGGCTTGACGACGGTTCGCGTGAACGTTTCGGGCAGGAAGATAGGATTTTCGATAACCTGCAACAGTCCGAAGATCCGCATCGCCCGCCCGTTCATCAAGATTTCTTACTAACTCGCTTGCGCTCGTTATTTCGCCCAAACGCGACACGGCGCTACGCGTACGCTTGCTTGACCCGTGTCGGGCGAACTCCCGAGTAGGGCAAAAACCCGAAATAAATTCGTGTTTTTGCGATTTTTGAGTATTTGATATCACGGAGAACATTATTATGGATTACGGAAAAAAAGCGTATATGCGCGCTGAAGAATTGGAGCGGCGGCTCGATATGCTTTCCGCGCCGAAAAAGGAGAACGCTTGCTCTGTTTCCGCGTTCGACGGGCGCGAGATAAAGGCGGGGCGCGAGTATAAGTTCGGCGTTCTGCGCGGAGAGAGCGAGTGCGCGGTCATAGTCAAGATATCGGCGGAAGTTTACGACTGCGGCGCGGTGCGGCTCAGTTTGAACGGCTTGAATATCGCCTGCGCGGAGTTCCCGTTTCTCGGCAAAGACGAAAAAATAATTCTCGCGTCCGTCCGTGCGGGAAGTCCCGCAACTCTTTCCCTGAGCTGCGAGAACGGCTTTTTCGGGCTTGTCCGCAAGGTCGAAGCGGTTGCGCTCGGCGAAAACGTTTCGCTTTCGTCGTTTTCGGGCGGCGCGGGGTCGGCGGAGAACGGCGACAAAACGGGCGTCGCGTACTGCTCGGGCGGTGTTCTGCGCTTTGCCGTGTTCGATACTTTTTCGGGCGCAAAGGAAACGGAAAAAGCGATCAGCGGCGGAACGGACGCGGCGGTCGCGGCGAGCGGCGACGGATTTGCGATCGTTTACCGCGACTGTTTCGGCGGACTTTGGGAAACGTATGTCGACAAAAACGCGGTCGCGGGCGAAACGACTTATCTCGGCGTAAGCGGCGACGCGGTCGCAGTCGAAAGTTTCGGCGACGGGTTTGTGATCTCTTACGTAAAGGGCGGAAAGGTGTACGTTCTGTATACACGTTCGGGATTTTCGGAGTTTGCGGGCGAGAGCGAAATATATTTTCCGTACGCGGCGGAAAGCGTCGCTCTTTGCGCGGGCGCGGGAAAACTTATCCTTATAATAGGCTCCGGCGGCAAGCTGTTTATGAAAGAAACCGTTTCGGGCGTAGGCGGTGAGTTTAGTATAAATGTTGATATTACCGTCGAGATAACTTAAAGGAGTAAGAAATTATGTCTGAATTACTGTCGGCAACCGCAACTCTCGGCGAGGCAATGACGGCAAATATTACCGTGGACGCGGCGGACGAGCTTGCGAGAAACTTGCCGTACGCGAAATATATGGTTTTCGGCGGCGACGGGTTCGAAGAAGCGCGGGAGAGTTCGCTCCTGCGAATAAACGCGGATATAACGCGCGGAACGCCCGTGGCGGACTATGCGGCAACGCTCGACGACGACCGTTTCGACGGGAAAGCCGTTTCGTATATCGGACTGTCCGCTGACGGCGAAAAGCTCGTTTGCAGAGCCGATTTCGCGCCCGTTACGAAAGAGTGCGGAGTTCCGCTCGTGGCGAAAATTTCCGTTTTTTTAAGTATCGGGGATAGCTCCGACAAGGTGTTTGCGGGCGGCGACGATCCGCTCGTGAGATTTCTGCTCGGAGCCTTTCCGATAGGCGGAAACGTTTATGCGGCGGCGGGCTTTACGGACGCGCCGAACGGATATTTAAGCGCGGACTTTCCGCACGGCGACCCCGCGGCGGCTACTATATTATTCGGTAGCGACGGGCTGAAAATCGAAACGCAGGTCGACGCGGCCGCGAAAGACGCGATTATTTTCATGGACGGCAAGCCCGCATTGAGAGCGAATTTGCGCGAAAACGCCCGGTCCGAAACGCTTATAATTCCGTCCGCGACGGTGTTCGGCGACCTTTGCGCGGATATAGCTTACGAGTACGCGCAGTCGGTAATGTACTGCTCCTGCGGCTCGACGAACCACCCCGACGCAATGCTCGTGCGCGCGCCCGAAAGGGCTACGAAACTGAAAAACGCGCTCGGATTTTCGGTCGGCAAGGGCGCGGAGATAAAGACCGACGAAACGGGCGAGTTTGCGGCGATCGGCGGCGACGGGGAAATAATGCTCATAAGCGGCGCGGGCGGCTTGCCGAAGCGCGAGTTTTCCGTTCCCAGAGATCGCGGCGACGATTTTGCCGTCTGCCGCGGCGGATATCTCGTGCGGATCGGCGAAAAGATAACGGTTTTCGATTTATCGGGCGGCGCGACGGAATACGACCTGCCCGGCGGCGAGAAGAACGCGGTCGTGCGCGACGGAAATTATTTTCACTTCGCGCGGCTGAGCGGCTCTGCGGTCGAGCGGTTTTTGCTGTCGAGCGGGACCGTTTCGGCGTTGCCGTCGCTTTCCGTCGGAGCGGACGCGAAACTGTTTTGCTCGCTGTTTCGGATAGGCGTCGCGTCGTCGGACGGGTGCCGGCTTTTCAACCGTTCGGCGGGAGTGGGTACGGAGTTCGACTTTTTCCGTCTGCCGCGGCTCGAAGAACTCGTTTCCCGCGCGGGCGGGGCGGAAAATATCGAGATACGCGGAGAACTCGCCGTGTTGAAAGAGAACGGTTCGACTGTCGTTGCCTGCGTGCGCGATGACAGCGAATTTACGCTTCCGTCGGGCGCTGAGGCTGTGCCGTTCGGCGACTGGGTCGTCTACGACGGCGGGGTCATGCTGTTCGACCGCGGCAAACGCAAATTGCGGAGCGTTTCGGGCTTTTGCGGCGGGGATATCGTTGCGGCGGGTCGGGTCGGCGATCATCTGATCACGGTGGACAAAGACGGTTTCGGCGCGGCGCATTATCTTTCGGGCGGCAAGACTTTTCTCTACTGTCCGACGGCGACCGCGGGAGATGAGCTCCGCGTCGGTATCCGCGTGAAAAAGGACCCGCTCGCCGGCAAGGAAAAAGCGAAAGTAACCGTAAAATTGAATTGGTAGGTAAACGATAATGTGGGAAGAAATTTTGAAATTGGCGGCGTCGAACGGACTGTGGGCGGTCATGTTCTGCGTGCTTTTGTTTTACGAGCTCAAAGACAGCCGCAAGCGTGAGAGCAAATACGTCGAAACGATCTCGGCGCTCGGCGAAAAGCTCGACGTGATAAACGCCGTTAAACAGGACACGGAAGAAATAGTGGAACTGTGCAGGGATAACAAAGCAGAGATTATGCGAAAGCCGAAAGGCATAGTCGCGCGTCAGACGGCAGGCAGGCGACAAGTCGGCGAATGAGTGTACTTTTTTGTACTCGATTGAGCCAACTTGGGCGCTACGAAAGCCCGTATGGCGTGATGAATATGCCTTTTTAAGGAGCTGTATATGGAGTTTAATAAAAGTATATTGCCGCTCGGCACGGGCAGACTGCTGTGCGCTCGCGTAAAGGACGGCGCGGCGGAAATTCTGTGCGACACGGGCGGCGAAACGGTAATAAAGAAAGTGGACCTAAGTTCCAAAGCCGTAAAGACGGGCGACGCGGTAAGTTACGCGGATCATTGTCTGTTTTGCGGCAGTGGACTATTGGAAAAAGGTGCGGACGGGTTCGCGTTCGCGGAATTGAAAAACAGGAGTTAAATATGAGTGCATTTACGGATTTTATAAAAGATTTGTTCGGCGGGACTAAGAGAAGCACCGAAGAATACGACGCGTTGCGGCGCGAACTCGGGGAGTACGTGAAAGAGAATTCGAGCGGACCGCTTCCCGAAAAGGTTACGCTTCCCGAAACGCCTAAGTACGAGCGCATGGAATACGAAAAAGCGAGCGACGACGATCTGCGCGCGCAAGCCGAAAAGGAGCTGTCCGCTTATTACGAAAGCGGCAAAAACGGCATAGACGCCGAAATAGACGCGCTCGGGAAAAAGTACGAAACGAAAAAGGCGGCGGCTGAGAGTGCGGCGGACGAGAAAACTTCCGCCTTATATTCGGCTTACGGCGCGGCGAAAGAAAACACCGCAAACGACGTGTTGAAGCGCGGTCTTGCCCGCTCGTCGATAGCCGTTCTCAGGGAGTCGGAACTCGACGAGTCTGCGGCGAAAGAAGCCGCGGCGATCGCCGAAAAGCTCTACGACACGATCGGCGGGATCGAGAGCGAAATAGCGGAACTCGGGGTGAAAAGGGAAAAGGCGATGAACGATTTCAACATTTCTTACGCGTCGAAGCTGACGGAAAAAATAAGCGATTTGAAGTCCGAGCGCGACAAGAAGATCGCGGAAGTTCTGAAATACAACAACTCGCTCGCCGAAAAGGAGTACAAGGCGGAGATCGACCGCAAGGCGAAAGAAAGCGACTTGTATTCTAAGGCGCTCTCGCAAAAGACTGCCGAAAACGAGCTTAAAGAGTCGGCCGGGTTCGGTGATTATACCGCCGTTTACGAGCGCATGCGCAACGCTTTGAGCAAGCTCGACCCGTCCGACGCGCGAAAGGCTCTCGTGTACGACCCGATATATAAGGAAAATTTGAACGAAAAGTATTACTATAAATTGTACGACGAGTTCGGTCGCCGCTGAGTCGGCGGCGTGGGTACGCACATATAACGGCTACGTGCGGCGCGGCGGCTCGGTCATTTATGTCAAAATAAACTCCCGTCGCCG
>DBEXQE010000218.1:0-2714 GCA_048167245.1 Christensenellales bacterium
TGAACGCCTTCTATCTCGCTCGTTCCCTTTGCCGAAAGAGCCGCTATAACGAGCGCCGCGCCGCCGCGCAGATCGTCCGCGCGCAAGACTGCGGGAGTAAGTTCCTTTACGCCCTTTATCATCGCCACTCTGTCTTTGACGGTTATGTCCGCGCCCATTTTGGCAAGCTGCATGGTGTACTTGAAACGGCTTTCGAAAAGGTTCTCGACCATTATGCTGCTGCCGTCGGCTACCGACAACAGCGCGGTCGTCTGCGCCTGCATATCGGTCGGAAAACCCGGGAAAGGCTGAGTTTCTATCTTCCGTATGGCTTTCGGACGCGACGATGCCGTTATCCTGACCGAAGAATTCGTTTCTTTGAGCGAAAACCCCGCGCGGGCAAACTTTTCGATGACCGCATAAAAAGTGCTCGGCTTTACGTTAGTCAAAATAACGTCGCCGCCCGCCATGGCGCATGCCGCGAGATAAGTCCCCGCGACTATCCTGTCTGAAACGGGTCTGTATTCGCCGCCGCCGAGCTTTTCGACGCCGTTAACGATTATCGTGTCCGTCCCCGCGCCCGCCACGTTGCCGCCGAGAAAATTTACGAAGTTCTGCAAATCGACTATCTCGGGCTCGCGTGCCGCGTTGCGGATGACCGTCCGTCCCTTTGTCAGAACGCCCGCCATCATAAGGTTTTCCGTAGCTCCCACGCTCGGAAAATCGAGATTGACGACTCCGCCGCTCAAATTCCCGCCGTCGCAGACTATCATTCCGCTCTGCTCCGATACGTCCACGTTAAGCGTTTTAAGTCCGCCGATATGCAGGTCTACGGGTCTTAGCCCTATGTCGCAACCGCCCGGATAACTTATCCGCGCGCGTCTGAATCTTCCGAGTATCGGACCCAGAATAAATATCGACGACCTTATCCCGCCCGTCAAGTTCGAATCCACAAGCACGGGATTTACGTCCCTGCAATTTATGTAAACGTCGCTACCGTCGAATTCCGCTTTGCCGCCTATGCTTCTGATTATGTTCAGCATATTGTATACGTCGGAGATTTTCGGACTGTTTTTTATCAAAATATCTTCTTTTGACATTATACAACATGCAATAATGGGAAGCACGGAGTTTTTAGCGGCTTTGATTTCGAGACTGCCCGAAAGTTTTCTGCCTCCGTTTATGACCAAATGTTCCATACGCACCATCCATTACATATTTTCCCAAATGTGAAAAATCTTATATAATCAATGTATGACGCGCAAAAAATTTTGTTACCGAGCCGCAGAGCATAAAACAACTACGCTCAAAACGCTTGCGTATTTTCGCCGAATGTTTTATAATATAGCCATAAAGATCGAAAAGGTGCGAAATGAGAAAACTTTCTTGCTGATTTAATAACGGCTCGACGTGCGGAAAAAAGCTCCGCCGTGTTTGCCGTCTTGCGAGAAAGTTACTTGATTTATTACGGAAATTTAAGCCGTTATACGCGGCTCTTAAATTTGTTTCGGGTTACGGGAGTATTTCTCGCAACCCTTTTATAATATTACGGAGTTATATTTTATGTCTTTGATAAACGTGCAAAATTTAACGTTCGGATACGACGGGAGCGGTTTCAACGTATTCGAAAACGTCAGCTTTCAATTGAATACGGAGTGGAAAACGGGACTTATCGGCAGAAACGGACGCGGCAAAACGACTTTTCTGAATTTGCTTACGGGAAAATACGAATACGACGGAAAAATTTCCGCAAGCGTAAACTTCACCTACTTCCCTTTCGACGCGGAAAGAAAGGACGACGACGTCGGAGAAGTACTGTCGCGAGTTTGCCCTACGGCGCAGGAGTGGGAATTCATGCGCGAACTTTCTCTGCTGAGCGTAAGCGCCGACACGCTGTACCGCCCCTTTTCGACCTTATCCTGCGGAGAACAAACGAAAGCTCTGCTCGCGGGACTGTTCTCACGCGAAAACGAATTTTTGCTTATCGACGAACCGACTAACCATCTCGACGCGGAAGCGCGCACGGCGGTAGCGGAATATCTGCGCGGCAAAAACGGGTTTATTCTCGTTTCGCACGACAGAGCTTTTCTCGACGCATGCGTGGATCATATAATATCCATAAACAGATCGGATATCGAAGTGCAGAGCGGAAATTTTTCGTCCTGGCTGAAAAACTACGAATACAGGCAGTCGTTCGAGCTTGCTCAAAACGAAAAGCTCGAACGCGAGATCTCTCGCCTGGACGAAGCGAGCAAAAAAACTTCCGCATGGGCCGAAAAGACCGAAAAGTCCAAGTATGGCAAAGCAAGCTCGGGATTAAAACAGGACCGCGGCAGAGTCGGACACAAAGCCGCAAAGCTGATGAAACGCGCCAAGTGCGCGCAAGAGCGGCAAAACAAGGCGATAGCGCAGAAATCCGAACTTCTAAACAACACGGAAACAAGCGACGATCTGAAACTGTTTCCGCTCGAACACAGGTCGGAAACGCTCGTTTCGCTCTCGGACGGAAACATATTTTACGGCGAAAGAATCGTCTGCCGCATAGATAAATTCGAGCTTAAACGCGGAGAGCGCGTGGCTCTGTGCGGCAAAAACGGCTCGGGCAAAAGCAGTTTGCTGAAACTCATTCTGCGCGATGACGTAACTTTTTCGGGAACGGTTTCGACGGCGTCGGGGCTTATAATTTCTTACGTTCCGCAACGGATCGACGAAATAAAAGGAAAACTTTCCGAGTT
>DBEXQE010000219.1:0-2948 GCA_048167245.1 Christensenellales bacterium
GGTCAGGAAATGGAAGACCACTATTTCGGCAACATAAAGCCGCGCGTCATCGCCTACATGGAAGATCTCGACCGCGAGCTGTGGAAGCTCGGGATATTCGCCAAAACGCGCCACAACGAAGTCGCGCCCGCTCAGCACGAACTCGCCCCCATATTCACGGCTCTGAACGTGGCGAACGATCAGAACCAGCTGACTATGGAGATAATGAAAAAAGTCGCCGAACGCCACGGACTCGTATGCTTACTGCACGAAAAGCCGTTTGCGGGAGTAAACGGAAGCGGCAAGCACAACAACTGGTCCATCTCGACGGACGAAGGCGAAAATCTTCTCGATCCCGGCAAAACGCCCGACTCGAATATGCAGTTCCTGCTTATGCTTACGGCGATAATAAAAGCCGTGGACAAGCATCAGGATCTTATGCGGCTTTCGGTCGCCACGGCGGGCAACGATCACCGTCTGGGAGCGAACGAAGCCCCGCCCGCGATATTCTCGGTGTTCATCGGCTCTCAGCTCGAAGACATTCTCGAAGCGATCGCAGGCGGAAAAGCCTACACGCATAAGAACGCGGGCAAAATGAAACTCGGCGTCGAAGCGATACCCGAATTCAGCAGCGACACGTCCGACAGAAACAGGACTTCCCCGTTCGCATTCACGGGCAACAAATTCGAATTCCGCATGCTCGGCTCGTCGATAAACATCGCCTGCCCGAACATAATTTTGAACACCTGCGTCGCCGACGAACTCGACGATATCTGCACAAGGCTCGAAAAGAGTAAAGATCCCGAAGCGGAGATCAAAGCCGTTATCGCCGAAAATTATTCCGAGCATAAGCGCATAGTGTTCAACGGCAACAACTATTCGCGCGAATGGCAGGAAGAAGCCGCGCGCCGCGGGCTTATAAATCTCAAAACGACGCCCGAAGCCCTGCCGAACTACACTCGCCCCGAAAACGTGGCTATGTTCGAAAAACACAAGGTCTACACGGAACAGGAACTCAAAGCGCGTCAGGAGATCCTGCTCGAAAACTACTGCAAGATCATAAACATAGAAGCGCTCACGATGCTCAGTATGGTAACGAAAGAGATCCTGCCCGCATGCTTCAAGTACGAAAACGAACTTGCCGACACCGTTTCGAAAAAAGCCGCGCTCGATATCGCGTCCGCAACGGAAAGAGCATTGCTCAGCCGCATATCCGCACTGACCGATTCGGCGTACAAGAGCAAATTGAAGCTCGAAGAAGCGATAGTAGCCGCAAAAACCGTTTCGCCCGTGGAAGACGCCGCGAAATTCTATCAGGAAAACGTATTTATGTCGATGCAGGAGTTAAGAACGAGTTGCGACGAACTCGAAACGCTCGTTTCCAAAAAACTCTGGCCGTTCCCGACCTACGCAGACATACTGTTCAGCGTTTGATGCGCATACGGACATATGCGAAAACGACGGATAACCCTTTTATCCGTCGTTTTTTTCTATCTTTTAAGTATATTTCTCTTAACGGTCGCTTTCACGTACCCCGCGTCGCGGAACTCGGCGGGCGTAAAACATACGAGCGGCAACCCCGCGCGGTCGCAGATCTCGCGCACTTTCCTATCGCGTTCGGCACGGTCGGCGCGCAGATGAGAACTGTCGTTGAGTTCTATCAGGATAAGCGGCGCGAACGTGCTTTTATCGACGATTGCGAAATCGACTACGCGGAAAAGCTCGTTGCGGTAGCTGTTCTGCGTGAGTTTGTCTATCACCGTGTGCAGAGCCGTCTGCGGAAAAATTTCGTATTTATCCCCGAACAACTCTCTTAAAAGCATAAAAGCGTCCGTTTCGGGAGCCGTCATCATGCGGCTTTTGCGCCTGTATTCCGGGAGCGGTTTTTGCGCTTCCGCTTCGCTCTCGTGCGGTGCGTCTTTTTCGCCGCGGGACTTTCTTAAAAGCGTAACGAATTCCGCCGCGCTGAAAAGCGTTATAAACAGCCCTATCGCGAGCGGTATCCAAAAATACGCGCCCATGACTTTTTTAAGCGCAAGCGCAATAATTATCAGCGCGACCCCGAGAGCGATACTCAGCGCGCTGTTGAGTTTTCTGCTCATAAGCCTTACTTATGCGGCAATACGACTACCCGCCTGTTCGGCTCGTGCCCTTCCGAGCGCGTTATTACTTTTTCGTTATCCCCGAGCGCGGCGTGGATCACGCGTCTTTCCGCGCTGTTCATCGGCTCCAAAGACACTTTGCGGTTCGTCTTTATGCACTTTGCCGCCGTCTTTTCGGCAAGTCTTTTAAGCGTTTCTTCGCGGCGCGCGCGGTAACCGAGAGCGTCGAGCGAAAAGCGGATATGCTTGCCGCCGACCGAATTCAGAACGAGCGAAGTCAGATACTGCAACGAGTCGAGAACTTCGCCGCGGTAACCTATGACGGAGCTGTCTTCCGTTTCGATGACCGCCGTTATGCCGTCGTCTTCCTTTACGGTTATTTTGCCTTCCACGCCCATTTTCGAAACGAGCGCGCTCAGAAATTCTTCGACCTTTTTAAGATGTTCTTCCTTGACTTCCGCCTTTTCGCGCGGGCGTTCTTCGAACTTCTTCTTGGGCTTTTTGGGCTGAGCGGGTCTTTCTTCCTTTACGCTCTCCGCCGCCGCGGGCTTAGGCTCTGCGGTTGCGGGAGCTTTTTTCTCCGCAGGTCTTTCGGGCTTTTCCGTCTTTTCGGCTTTGCGCTCCGCAGGCTTGTTTTCCGCGGGTTTGAAGTCCGGCTTCTTTTCTTCGCGCTTCGGCGCGTCCTGTTTCGGGTCGGGAAGCTCTATCGTAAGCTCTACTTTGGCTTTCCTGAAAAATCCGCCCTGATCGACGACTTTTACGTCGACTTCGTCAAGCGTTACGCCGAGCTGACGCAACCCTTCTTCGATGGCGTCGTTTACTTTTTTCGCAACTACTTCTATTGTCTTTTTCATCTTTATTTTCCTT
>DBEXQE010000220.1:0-4441 GCA_048167245.1 Christensenellales bacterium
TTAAATAAAGATAGAATAGTATAAGACCAAATTATAAAGATAATTTTGAGCGATTTCTCGACTGCGCTATGCTCCGCTCGAAATGACACATAAGGTGCCAAGGCGGCGGAGACGAGAAACAGACGGCGCGGAGCGACCACGGAGAACGGTGGTGTCCACAAACCAAAGGCGGCGCAGACGGGTGTGAAGAACGTCAACAGTCTGGTTGCCGCCGACGGGAGTTTATTTCCCTTACATGACCAAGGCGGCAAGCCGAACGTAGCCGTTATGCGCGCCCGTATACGCCGCCTAATCGTCGCGGTTTTCTATCATGGACTTAACTTTCATAAGCCTCGTCAGCGACGCGCGCTCGTTTTCGTCCATTTTCATAAGTATATACTTTATGGTTTCGTTGAGTTGCGGGATCATTACGTATTCGAGCGCGTTTACGCGGCGGCGGTTCTTTTCGATCTCGTCGGCAAGCATATTGCACGTTTTTTCGATCTCCGCGAGTTTCAACAGCTTCTGCATGAGCGACGAAAGATTTATTATAGCCGCGTCGAGTTCGTACGGAGCCGACGGAAAAGCATACGGAAGCGTATCCGAACTTTCGGACGGCGTTATCGTCAAAGACGGAACGTCTACGCCCATAACGTTTTTCGTATCCATTTCTATATCGACTTTTTTCGCGGGCATACAGAGCGCCTGCTCTATCTCCTGCGACGAAGTTACCGCGCGCGCCAAAACAAACGAACGCAAAGCGTCGGGAAGTTCTTTCTCGACTTCTTCGCGGAGTTTTTTGTTCTCCTTTATGAACGACATAAACTGCCTTATCATTTCGTCCGATTTGTCTTTGAGCAATTTATGTCCGCGCGTTGCCGTTTTCAAGCGGGCTTTGAGCCGCCTGAGCTCCATGCGCGTGGGATTTACGGCGAGTCGTGCCACCTGTTACTCTCCTTTCTGCGGCTTTAAGTATTTGTCGATATACTTGTCTTTTATACGTTTAAGTTCGCTTCTCGGCAGTATGGACAGAAGTTGCCAACCGATATCGAGCGTTTCTTCGATCGTTCTGTTGTTGTCGAAACCCTGCGAGATATACAGCCGCTCGAATTCTTCGGCAAACTGCGCGTACTTTTTATCCACGTCGGAAAGCGCCGCTTCGCCGAGAATCGCGGACAACTCTTTCGCTTCCTTGCCGCGGGCGTACGCCGCGAACAGCTGGTTCATCGTGTCCGCATGATCTTCGCGCGTTTTGTTCTCGCCTATTCCTTTGTCTTTAAGACGCGACAGGCTCGGCAACACGTCGATAGGCGGATTGAACCCCTTTTTGTACAGTTCGCGCGAAAGAATTATCTGACCTTCCGTAATATAGCCCGTAAGGTCGGGTATCGGGTGCGTCTTGTCGTCTTCGGGCATGGTAAGGATAGGTATCTGCGTTATGGAGCCTTCCTTGCCCCTTATTTTGCCCGCGCGCTCATAAATCGTCGCAAGGTCCGTGTACAGATATCCGGGGTATCCGCGTCTGCCGGGGACTTCCTTTCTTGCCGCAGACACTTCACGCAACGCTTCGGCGTAGTTCGTTATATCCGTCATTATCACAAGCACGTGCATGCCCTTGTCGAACGCGAGATATTCAGCCGCCGACAGAGCCATTTTCGGAGTGGAGATACGCTCTATCGCGGGGTCGGACGCAAGGTTCATAAACAGGACCGTTCTCTCGATCGCACCCGTACGCTTGAAGTCGGACACGAAAAAGTCGGCTTCTTCGTACGTGATACCGATCGCCGCGAACACGACGGCGAACTTCGAATCGGCGTTAAGAACTTTCGCCTGCCTTGCTATCTGAGCCGCAAGGTTTGCGTGCGGAAGTCCGCTTGCGGAGAACACGGGCAGTTTCTGTCCGCGCACGAGCGTATTCAAGCCGTCTATCGCCGAAACGCCCGTCTGAATGAATTCGTCGGGATAATCTCTCGCCGACGGATTTATAGGCGTGCCGTTTACGTCCACGCGCTTTTCCGCTATAATCTCGGGACCGTTGTCGGCGGGTCTGCCCATACCGTCGAATACGCGCCCGAGCATATCGGTAGAAACGGAAAGCTCTATGCTCCGTCCCAAAAAGCGCGCTTTGGACGACGAAATTTTAAGTCCCTGACTCGCTTCGAACAGCTGAACGAGCGCCTTGTCGCGGTTGACTTCGAGCACTTTGCCCTGCCTTATTTCGCCGTTTGCCTGCTCTATCTCGACAAGCTCGTTATACTTTACGCCGTCTACGCCCTCGACGAGCATAAGCGGCCCTACGACTTCTTTTATAGTGCGGTATTCTTTGATCATATATCACTCCTATCCAAGTAAACTCGAGCGGTCTATACGAGCGCATATAACGGCTACGTTTGTCGCGCGCGCTCGGTCGAGTACGCTAAGTACACTCGCTCGCTTTCGCGCCAACTGTTGCCGCTCTCTGCGCCCGTCTATCCCGCCGAAAAAATGTTTACGGGTTCTTAAAAATCAAAAACTGTCTTTCGACTGCAACGACCCTATCTGCGCTTTCATATCCTTGTAGATCTCGTCGAGTTCGGCGATATTTTCTTCCGGAACGTATTTACTGCGTCCCATCTTATCGCGGACGGGAATGTTCAGAATGTCGTCCAGACTTACCGATTTTTCGAGCGCTGCAAGCGACAGCTTGTAGTAGTCGATGATAAGTTTCAGCATTTTGTTCTGCTTGTCGAGCGAAGTGTACGTGTCGACTTCGTGGAAAGCGTTCTGATGCAGATAGTCTTCTCTGATGGCTTTTGCGGCTTCCATAGTCATTCTGTCGCGACTCGACAGCGCATCTATTCCGACAAGGCGGACTATTTCGTCGAGTTCTGCTTCGTTTTGAAGTATGCGCATAGCTTCGCGCTTGTATGAGTTGAATTCCGCGCCGATGTTCTCGGTGTACCAATCCGCGAGTTTATCCGCATAGAGAGAATAACTCGTGAGCCAGTCTATCGCGGGGAAATGGCGCTTATACGCGAGCGAACTCGAAAGTCCCCAAAAGACCTTTACTATTCTGAGCGTCGCCTGCGAAACGGGTTCGCTCATGTCGCCGCCCGGAGGGGAAACCGCGCCTATCGCGGTAACGGCTCCGACGCGCTTGTCCGAGCCTATAAGCTCGACTATGCCCGCGCGCTCGTAGAACTCCGCCAGACGGCTCGAAAGGTACGCGGGGTAACCTTCTTCGCCCGGCATTTCTTCGAGTCTGCCCGACATTTCGCGCAACGCTTCCGCCCAACGCGAAGTCGAATCAGCCATTATCGCGACGGAGTAGCCCATATCGCGGAAGTATTCGGCTATCGTTATACCCGTGTATATGCTTGCTTCGCGCGCCGCGACGGGCATATCGGAAGTGTTGGCTATAAGCACGGTCCTTTTCATTATGGGATAACCCGTCTTGGGGTCGTGCAAATGCGGGAACTCGTTCAGAACGTCCGTCATTTCGTTGCCGCGCTCGCCGCAACCTATATAAACTATTATGTCCGCGTCAGCCCATTTCGCTATCTGGTGCTGAACGACGGTCTTACCCGAGCCGAACGGTCCGGGGACTGCCGCCACGCCGCCCTTTGCGACGGGGAAAAGCGTGTCTATTACCCTTTGACCCGTGATAAGCGGAGTTGACGGAGAGAGTTTCTGTTTGTACGGTCTGCCCTTGCGGACAGGCCACTTTTGAAGCATCGTTACGGGAACTTTCCCGCCGCTTTTCTTGTCTTCGATCTCGGCTATAACGTCGTCTACGGAAAAATCGCCCGAATTTATGCTCGCTATCTTTCCGCCGAGCGTCGGCGGGACCATTATGCGGTGTTCGATTATCTCATTCTCTTGAACTACGCCCAAAATATCGCCGCCGACGACCGTGTCGCCAACGTGTTTTACCGCCTTGAACGCCCACTTTTTGGAATGGTCGAGCGGAGAAACTTCTATTCCCCTGCCGATACGGTCGCCGCTTTTCTTTGTAAGTTCGTTCAAAGGGCGCTGGATACCGTCGAATATGCCTTCGATAAGTCCGGGTCCGAGTTCGACGGAAAGCGGAGCGTTGGTCGAAAACACTTCTTCGCCGGGTCCCAACATGCTCGTTTCTTCGTAAACCTGTATGGACGCTTTGTCGCCCCTTAGTTCGATAACTTCGCCTATCAACTTATGTTCGGAAACGCGCACGACGTCGTACATTTTCACGTCCTGCATGCCTTCCGCAACTATAAGCGGTCCCGAAACTTTGATTATTTTACCGTTCATTAAAGAAAATCTCCTTAAAGAGTTTGCTCAATCTTTGCCGTTGAATATAATATCCGCGCCGATAGCCCGCTCCACGTCTTTTTTAAGTCCGCTCATGGCATAGCCCGAGCTTCCCGCTTGCGACGGAATGGGTATAACTACGGGATACGGTCTGCTTTTCAACTTATTCAGCGTATCCGAAGCTATCTCG
>DBEXQE010000221.1:0-3421 GCA_048167245.1 Christensenellales bacterium
GGCAGAGCGGCGGAAGAGATAGTTATACAGGATATTTCGACGGGAGCCGTCGGCGACTTCAAGCAAGCGACCGACACCGCGAGAAAAATGGTAATGGAGTGGGGCATGTCCGAAGCGCTCGGCAACGTTTACTACGGCTCCAATCAGGAAGTATTCTTAGGGCGCGATTATCAATCGACGCATACGTATTCCGAAGCGGTAGCGGCTCAGATAGACGCCGAAGTCGCGAAAA
Organism: Christensenellales bacterium; assembly: GCA_048167245.1. GTDB lineage: Bacteria > Bacillota > Clostridia > Christensenellales > Pumilibacteraceae > RACS-047. The sequence continues at coordinate 233 of DBEXQE010000221.1, forward strand.
TAGTAGACAAAGCCCACAAGCAAGCCGTTAAGATCCTGACGGAACACAGGACCGAAATGGATTCGATGGTCCGCTTGCTGTTGGAGCGCGAAACGATATACACCGAAGAAGTCGATCAGATAATGGACGGCGTTCCGTACGACAAAGTGCGCGACGCTCTCGACGAAAGACTTGCAAAGAAATACGCGAATGCGAACGCGAACGGTTCGGGCAGTACCGAAACTCCCGCGCAAAGCACGAACGCTTAAATAATAAAGAAGGTAACTTATGAGCAACGCAAAGGTCAAGACAACCAAGAAAGTTAAAGTTTACAACGAAGAAAGCCGTAAAAAGGGCGTTAAAATAGCCGTTATCGTTATCGCGTCGGTCGTTGCGGCGATACTGATAGTCGGCATAATACTCGGTTGCGTCAAAGCGAACGGATTTACGGCTCTGCAAGGGTATAAGTACGTTTCGTTGAACGGCGGTTCGGCGTCGGTCATAAGCGTGGAAACGGAAACCGACGACAACAAGGACGCGTTCGCTACGGACAAGCGTCTTAAAGAAGGTCTGAAAAAGTCCAAATACTCGCTGTTGCGCGGAATTTTCGAAGGCGTTTGGTCGAACGGTTATAAGTTCGCCATGGAAGACGTTGAGTACCGCGAACAGAACAAAAAGGGCGAATACGTAACGAAAACGAAGAAACAGAGAGTAACCGTTAAAGGCGCCGAAGTCGAAGCGAAAGCGATCGCCGCAAGCGATAACGAGTATTCGCTCGTTTTCGATTTCGGAAGAACGGATAACGGCGCGTCCGCAAAGACGGTCAAAGTGGAAGGCGAAGAAATAGCTTACGATACGGCGATAGTTCTCCTGTCCGTAAGCAGCGATAATATCATAGAAGAATATACGGTTTATTTCTACGACTCCGAAAAGATCTACGGCGACGGCAACGAGTATTACGAGATAAATCCCGTTATCGTAAAAGCCAACGCAAACGATCTGTACAGAGCCGTCAAAGATATTTTGGCTTACTCACAAAACAACGGTTTTTGATTTCCTACCACTGTTTGTCCTCAGCCGAGCGCGTAGCGCGAACGCCATGAGCCGTAGGCGAATATTTCGACCGCAGCAAGCGATACAACCCCTGTTTGTCATTTCGACCGAAGCGAGCGATAGCGAGCGAAGCGGAGAAATCTCTCCAAAAAAAAAACCTTTCGGGGTCCCCGAAAGGCTTTTCTTATATAAAGGCTTCCCCTGTCAGGGGAAGCTGTCAATGACAAAGCCTAGCGACTCATTGACTGATGAGGTTAATGTCTCTTTATGAGCCGTTATCTCTCCGACCGCTCCTATCACGCCGTCGGCGAGCGCGCCCGCCACAACTATTATCCACAGCGGGTGCCACAGTCCCGTGAACGCTCCGAGATATAAATAAACTATTATGCACGAAAGCATTATGAGTCCGCATGCGCAAGCCGCATAAACGTTTTCGCCGCGCGCCATACGCCGCTCGCGCTTTTCGCGGTTGAATAGCTCGAAAAATATTCCTATAATGCCGTCCGCGAGCGCGCACGTGGGAACGATTATCCAATAGGGATCCCACAGTCCCGCCAAAACGCCCATAAACAGGTAGACCGCCGTGCCGATAAGAACCACGCTCGCGCAAACCGCGCCGCAGATCTTGTCCGACAGCGTTTTCTCGTCGTCCTTTCCGCGCGTGAACAGATGTCGTTTTATCTCGTCGGGAATTTCGCCGTCGCGATCCGTCGTTTCCGCTTCGCGCTCTTTGCGTTTGCCGCTCAACAGTTCGTCCGCGCTTACGCCGAATATTTCCGCTATCGGCAACAACTGTCCCGTTTCGGGCATGGCTTCGCCCGTTTCCCATTTCGAAACGGCTTTGTTCGTAACGCCGAGCTTTTCCGCAAGCTCGATCTGCGTCATTCCCTTTTCCTTACGCAATTCATACAAAAAATTTCCGAATTCGTTCATACGTTTTTCTCCTATGCCTACATTGTACCGCATATTGCCCGAAAACCGCAATAGAATAAAGTCGAATTTAAGTAGAATTTGCGTTTTTCTTTACAAAAGTTTTCCCATTTGCTTGTAGTCGATTTCGCGGAAACCGCAACGCTCATACAAAGAAATTGCGCCCGCGTTGTTTTTTTCGACTTCGAGCCTGAGCCGAACGGCGCGCCCGCGGAAACGTTCTTCGACGTAATTCAAAAGACTTTTGCCGTAGCCTTTGCCGCGGTAGTCGGGCGATACGAACAGATCTTCTATCATTACGGACAGTCCGCCGTATTCGGTCGAGTATCCTATCGACGCGATCGTATAAGCGGCGATTTTTTCGCCGTCGGTCATAACGTAACATTTTACAAACGGCAGATCTTGCAGGCAGTCGTCTATAACTTTCGATAAAACTTCGCGCTTCGTGTGGTGCAAAAGCGCGGGAGAATTGTAGAACTCGACCATGAGTTCGAGCAGTTCGTCTTTGTTCGCCGCCGTAAGTTTTTCGATCGTTGCCATGTTTCGCTCCTTTTTCACAATTCTATATCGACTTTGTAGTCCGTATCTATAAGAATATAATTCAGTTTATATTTTTTGCAAAGCCGCAGGTTGCGCGCGTTGTCTTGTATCAGCTTTTGTTTCGACAGATCGGTTTCGACGGCTCTGTTTTCGATCACACTCTCGTATTTAACGATATCCGCAAAATTATTTTCTATATATTTTTCGCTCATTATAAGGCAGTAATACACGATCTCGCACAGATATTCTTCCGTGAGATCCTTTTGCCAATCGAAAGGGATATAGCACCCTTCGACGATAAGGTTTTGCTTGTTTTCCACAGCCGTTTTTACGATCTCTTTTACTATGCTCCACAGATACGGCGTCAGTTTTTCGTCGTCGTCGGGAGTTAAGTCCGTTTGCCCGCTGCGGATAAGCCCCATTTTCAGATGGTCGATCGAAAAGTACGGTATCTTATAGCGATCCGTAAGTTTTTGAGCAAGCACCGTCTTGCCCGTGTGCGTTGTCCCCGAAATCAGAACTATCATAACTTTATTATATCAGAAACAAAAAGTTTGTTCAAGCGATCGCCGTCCGTAAAGTCGTTTTTTTCCGTGCGTCGGGCGTCGCGGACGAAAAAGTTCCCTGCGGACGCTCTTTATCATTACGAAATTTGGATAGTTTTGTTAATGTAAAAGGCTGTATTTT
>DBEXQE010000222.1:0-6669 GCA_048167245.1 Christensenellales bacterium
AAACAATAAGGAGAAAATCATGGAAAACAAGTACAAAGGAACTCAGACCGAAAAAAATCTCGAAGCGGCGTTTGCGGGCGAATCGCAGGCGAGAAACAAGTATACGTACTTTGCTTCGGTCGCGAAAAAAGAAGGATACGAGCAGATTTCCGAACTGTTTCAGAAAACCGCGGACAACGAAAAAGAACACGCCAAAATGTGGTTCAAGGAATTACAGGGCATAGGCGACACGGCTTGCAATCTCGCGGCGGCGGCAGACGGCGAAAACTACGAATGGACGGATATGTACGAAGGGTTCGCCAAGACCGCGGAAGCGGAAGGGTTCGGCGCTCTCGCCGCAAAATTCCGTATGGTAGCCGCCATAGAAAAACGGCATGAGGAGAGATACCGCGCGCTTCTGAAAAACGTAGAAACCGCACAGGTATTCGAAAAAAGCGAGATCAAAGTTTGGGAATGTCGTAATTGCGGACATATAATAGTAGGCAAAAAAGCGCCCGAAATTTGTCCGGTTTGCGCGCATCCGAAGAGCTACTTCGAAATACACGCCGAAAATTATTGAAATAAATTTTTTGAAAGGAGAAAATTCGGATCATGAGAAGCATTACAAAACTCGATTTACAGTACGCACACCGTTTTTACGGATTTAAGGGCGAGGCTCAGTATTTGCACGGACACACGGGAGAACTTACGATCGAAGTCGAAGATACGGTCGAAAAGGGCGTAAATATGGTTTTCCCTTGCAACGAAATCCAAAAAACGGCGTGGGAAGTTCTTAAAAACTTCGACCATGCGCTCATATTGCGCGAAGACGACCCGCTTTTGCCCGCCGTTCTGAAAGTGTACGAAGATCAAGGCATACGCGGCGGGACCGCGCAGAATAAAATGAAAGGTCCCGCTTTCGAAACGGAACTCGCAAAGGCTTATCCCGAGTGCCGTTTGGTCGTAACGAAAGAGACCATGACCTGCGAAGGCATGATAAAAATCGTTTACGATCTGCTGAAAGACAAACTCAATATAGTCAAACTCACGTTTACGAGCGGCGTAAACGCGGCTTCGGAAGAATACGAATCAAAGAAAACGATCGAACGTTGCCCGCTGTGCGGCATTGCGCTCAACGAAAAAGGCGTTTGCCCGAAATGCGGATACAGGAAATAATTTACCGCTGAAATTCGACGGAGAATTTACTGCCTTTGCCGAGCGTGCTGTCTACGCTTATCTGCCAACCCGATTTTTGACATATTTTCTTGACGACCGCAAGTCCCAACCCGAATCCGCCGTTCTTGCCGCCGTGCGATTTGTCTACGGTGAAAAAGCGCGAGAAAACTTTGCTCATGTTTTCTTCGGCTATGCCTATTCCCGTGTCCTCGACGGTAAGTCCGCGGTAATTCAGCGTTACCGTTATACTGCCGCCGTCCTTGTTGTATTTTATCGCGTTGCGCACGAGATTGCCGAAAATTTCGCTCAGGCGTTCGTGGCGGCTCGTCAAAATAACGTTGTCGTCGATGTTTTCGACTATCGTTATATGCCGCTTGTCGGCTTCGGGTCTGAGCGCGCACAGCGTTTCCTTGGCGAGTGCGGAAAAGTCGACTTCGTAAGACGGCAGGTCGTCGTTGTCGAGTTCGCTGTAATTTATTATGCACGCGATGAGATTCGTCAGCCGCTCGCTCTGCGAGAGTATCGTTTTGTAAGCCGTTTGCCGCTGTTCTTCCGTCATGCCGCCGACTCGCAACAGCTCCGCGTAGCCGTGGATCGAAGTAAGCGGCGTATTCATTTCGTGCGTTACGTTGGATATGAACTCGTCTTTCGAAAGCCGCGCTTTCTCGACGAGTTCTTTTTCTTCGCGTATCTCGTCCGTCTGACGCATTATGTTGCGGCTTCGTTCGTTCAGGATATCGGCGAGCGGTTCAAGTTCCGAATATTTGCTTTTAACGTTCGGGTTGGCCGAAGCGTCGAGAGCGAGTTTTTTTACGGGCGTTAAGATAAAGTGCGCCGAAACGAAAGCTATCACGGCGCACAGCGCTATGGCGATCGGAAAGAAGTACAAAAGCACGGGCAGAGATTTTACGAATATGGCCCAACCGTTGTCGGTGAAAACGGCTATCCGCACCAAAAAGTCGCCGTCGAATTTTTTGCAGTAGTATACCATGTTCTTTCCGAGCGTGGAGCTTCCGCGCACCGCAAAGCCTTCGCCGCCCGAGATCGCGTCTTTGATCTCGGATCTGTCGGAGTGGTTGCCGATATCGTTTTCCGCCATGCTGTCGCCCAGCACGTTGCCTTGCGCGTCCATGAACGTAACTCGCGCACCGTTCAGCTTTTCCGAAAAAGCCTTAGCGCCCTGCTCGTCGAGCGTAAATTCACCGCCGTCGAACGAGTTCATGTAGACGCGCAGATACTCTTCGCCGTCGTCTACGGACGATTTGTAGTATACCTGCGTCGCCGCGAACGAAAACACGAACAGGCAGGCGAGCGTAAGAGAGAGCGATAAAAGCCATATGCGCCATTTCATAGTTTATACCCCACGCCGAAAACGGTTTCTATTCCGACCCCGAGTTTTCTGAGCCGCGCAACGTGATTGTCGAGCGTCCGCGTTTCGCCCGCGTCGTAGCCCCATATCTCGGTCAGCAGTTTTTCGCGCGACAGAACTTTGCCGCCGTTTTCCATAAAGTATTTCAGAAGTTCGAATTCCTTGCGGTTCAGCGGGACTTCCTTTCCGTCGATCTCGCAGACGAAAGTTTCGGCGTCGAGCGTTATGTTGCGCCACTTTACCGCGCGGCTCTTTTCTTTACCGCGCAGTCTTGCGTTGACCCTTGCCGTAAGTTCCAGAACGGAGAAAGGCTTCGCGATATAGTCGTCCGCGCCCATATTCAGCCCGCCGACTTTGTCCTCTTCTTTCGACAGAGCCGACAGCATTATGCAGCTTACGGCGGGGTACTTGTCTTTTACGGCTTTGAGAGCGTCGAGTCCGCTCCCGTCGGGGAGCATTATGTCAAGTAGCGCGACGTCGGGTCTGTTTTCCGAAACGGCGGATAAAAACGATCTAAGCGTGGAAAAAGTTTCGACTTCGAGCCCGTTCATTTCGAGCGCGACTTTCACGAGTCCGCCGATGCTCGCGTCGTCTTCCAGAATAAAAACTTTGCCTTTCATGATCTCACCTTGCCTTTATTATATAACTCACGGCTTACAAAAACGATGTTTTTGTTTTGCTATCGCAAACTTATTTGCTAAAAGCAAATAAGAGTCGTTCGTTGCATAACATCGCGAAAAACCCTTGCAAGCAAGTTTTTCGCTTCTATTATATCATTTACGCGCCGATAAATAAAGCGTAAGAGCGTACGCAAGTTGTAATAAAGTTGTAAAATTATCCGAACCTGCCGTTTATATAGTCGTCCGTTTTCTTGTTCTGCGGGTGAGCGAAAAGTTTTTTCGTTTCGTTGTACTCTATCATTTCGCCCAAAAGAAAATACGCCGTGTAGTCCGCGATACGGAACGCCTGTTGCATGTTGTGCGTTACGGTTATGACCGTCATATTATTTTTGAGTTCCGAGCAGAGTTCTTCTATCTTGCCCGTGGAGATAGGGTCGAGCGCGCTCGTCGGCTCGTCCATTAAAAGTATCTGCGGTTCGACGGACAGCGCGCGGGCTATGCACAAACGCTGTTGTTGTCCGCCCGAAAGCCCCAAAGCCGATCTGCTTAGCCTGTCTTTCATCTCGTCCCACATCGCCGCGCGTTTCAGCGAGCTTTCGACTATCCCGTCGAGTTCGCTTTTCGAGCGCAACCCGAACGTGCGCGGACCGTAGGCTATGTTGTCGTAAACGCTCATCGCGAGCGGGTTGGGGCGTTGGAACACCATGCCCACGTTTTTCCTAAGGCGCGAAAGGTCCGTCTTTTTGGCGTAGATATCCGTGTCGCCGACCTTTATCTCGCCGGTTATGCGGCAGTCGTCCACGAGATCGTTCATTCTGTTCAGCGACCTTAAAAGCGTCGATTTTCCGCAACCCGACGGACCGATGAGAGCCGTCAGCTTGTTTTTCGGAAAGTCGATAAATACGCTTTTCAGCGCGTGAAAATTTCCGTAGTACAGGTTCATTTCCTTTACGGAAACGGCAACGTCGCCGCTTATGTCGAATTGTTCCACAATGCGTTTTTTCATATTCTTTTTCTCCCCGAGAAAAACCGTTCGGTCGCAGAAACGAGCAGATTCAGTATAATGACGAAAATGAGCAGTATGCTTGCCGTGGCGTAGGCTTCGTTCACCTGCAAGCCGTTGCTCATGAATTTCCAAACGAGAACGGCGAAGCTCGCCGCGCCGTCGCCGTAGCCCTGCGGGACGAAAGCGGACGCCGAGCCGACCGTGAATATGAGCGCCGCGCTTTCGTTCACTATGCGCCCGATCGACAGAATGACCGACGTTATTATTCCCGTGATCGCCTGCGGCAGAACCACCGTGAAAACGGTCCGCAGTTTCCCCGCGCCGAGAGCGTAGCTCGCTTCGCGCATGCTGTCGGGAACTTCCGACAGACTTTGTTCCGTGCTGCGTATCACCGTAGGCAGAATGATCAGAGCCAGAGTGATCCCGCCCGCGGCGAGCGAGTAGCCCATATTCATACCGATTACGAAAAACACCATGCCGAACAGTCCGAAAATTATGGACGGGATCCCCGCGAGAGTGTCGGTGAACAGGCGAACGACTTTTACGAATGAGCTTCCTTTTTTTGCGTACTCGTTCAGAAATATCGCCGCGCCGACGCCGAGCGGCAGAGCTATCGCGAGCGCAAGACCTATGAGCATTACCGTAGACACGAACGCGGGCGCGAGAGTGGTATGCGCGTTGCCGCTTTTCCCGAACAAAAAGTCCGCGCTCAAATGCGGGATCCCTTTTACGAACACGAAAACGACTATAAATATAAGAACGAACGCGACGAGTACGGCGATCGCCCAAGATATTATCCACAGCGCGTCGGTAAGCGTTCCCGTGCGGCGGTAGCTTCTCATAACGTCGTTTTTGTCGCTTTCTTTCAGCCTGCGCGAAAAGAATTTGTTGCCGCCCTTATTTTCCTTTTTCACGGCGGTAAGGCACAGATTAAGGATAAGTATGAAAATGAGCAGAACGAACCCGTCGGCGATGAGAGCCGACTGTTCTTTCGGTGCGGCGTAGCCCCAGTTCTGCACTATGTTGCTCGTGAGCGTCGTGAACGGGACGAACGCTCCGAACGGATAACCCGAGCCGTTTCCGACTATCATCTGAACTGCCATCGTTTCGCCGACCGCGCGCCCTATACCGAGAATGAGCGCGGAAATAACTCCGCTTTTCGCGGCGGGCAACAGGACTTTCCAGACCGATTGATTTTTCGAACACCCGAGCGACAGCGCGGCTTCGTAGTAGTGCATGGAGACGGCTTCGAGACTGTTTTTCGTAACCGACGCCACCGTCGGCAATATCATTACCGACAGTATGAGCGTACACGCGAGCAAGCCGAACCCCGCGTTGTTCGGGCGGAAAGTATCGACTAAAAGCGGCATTAAGAATTTGTATCCGAACAGTCCGTACACGATGGACGGTATCCCCGCGAGCAGGTCGATCGTCTGCGTATATATCTTTTTCAGCTTTTTGGGGCAGTAGAACACGAGCCATACGGCGGCGAATACGGCGAGAGTACCGCCGAGCGGAACGGAGCAGGCGGTCAGAAAAAACGTGCCGACCGTCATTCGCCAAATGCCGAACGTTTCGGATTTAGCCGACCATTCCGAGCCGAACAAAAATTTAAAAAATCCCGAGCTTCGGAACGCGGGAATGCTCGCGTACAGAAGATAGCCTATTATCGTGAATACGGCAAGAACGGAAAACGTCGCAAGAGCGGCAAACGTTACTCTTGCGAAATTTTCCCTTGAAAACAGCTTTATTTTCATCTTATTTTACGGAAACGTATCCGTTGCCCGAAATTAGCGTCTGCGCATCGTCGCTCATGATATAATCGTAAAAGCCTTGCGCCGCTTTCGAGAGCTTGCCGTTCTCTTTAAGCACTATAACGAAAGGGCGTTGCAGCGCATACGAGCCGCTTTTTATATTTTCGATCGTGCAGGCTACGCCGTCGAGACTTACCGCCTTTACGCCGTCGCTTAAACTGCCGTAGGATATGTAACCTATGCTGTTCGTCGAGCCTTGGATCGCTTCTATCACGTTGCCCGTTTCGGCAAGGGTCGCCGCGTCGCCGCCGTAACCGTTTTCGATTTCCAGCAGTTCGTCGAACGCCGTGCGCGTCCCGCTCGAACCGTCCCTGCCGATCGCCGCCGTCAGCGTAGTCCCGGGGATCGCCGTTCCGTTTTCGAAAAGCGCTTTTACGCTTTCTTTGCTCACGTCCGTGGCGGCACAGTCCTTGTTTACGATAAGGACGATGCCGTCCCTGCAAAGCGTTACGCCGGTAACGCCCGTTTCGCTCGGTTTAAGCTCGCGCGACGCCATGCCGAAGTCGTTCAAGCCTTTCTGCGTATCGCTTACGCCTGCGCCCGAAGTGGACATGTTGACCGTTATCCTGACGTCGTGCGTCTTTTCGTACTCCGCCGCGAGCTTTTCCATGATAGGGGTTACGGACGACGAGCCGGAAACCGTAACGCTTTCGTTTTTGTTCCCGCATGCGCCGAGCGCGGTACAGCAGAAAAGGAAAGCGACTG
>DBEXQE010000223.1:0-5284 GCA_048167245.1 Christensenellales bacterium
ACAAATACTTCGGCTTTACTAAATACTCATTGCAAAGTTTTGCTCCCGCTTTTTGAAAAGCGGGTCGTTGCGGGGTTCGGGACACAGTCGAAAGTGTCCCGACGCGCTTTTGGTTCTTTTGGCGCGCCGTCAAAAGAACAAATTTATTTTATAATTCGAAAATAATCCGAATCGAGAATAACGCTCGAATTAAGGCTCATTTCAAGACTGAATTCGAGCCTTTTTTTAAGTTCTTCGAGTTTTTCGGGCGTAGGGACTGAGCCGTCGAGCGAAGAAACGTTCTCGCTCAGATCGTAATAATAATTTCCGTCGAACACGGTGTAATCCGAAAAGAACACGTGATTGTCGCCCTTGAAAGCGTCCTGACCCGCAAAGTATCTGTATTCGCCGCCACCGTAAACGAGATTAAGGAGCGTCGGAGTTATATCGGCGGACGAGCAGAGAAGCGGCACGCTTACCGCCGACGAAAAGCCGTCTTTTATTTTCGTTTCCACGCCGGATTGTTCGAGAGCCGTCGTTATTTTTTCTTTCGCCTTATCGGGCAGGTACATCGTCAGGATCTGACGGTGGATCTCTTTCGAATTCGTATCGACGCTCAGGTCCGAATAAAGGTCGCCGTTCGACAGGTACACGTAATGGTCGGGATAAAACAACACGACCGTATTGTCGAGAACGTTTTCGTCTTCGAGCTTTTTCATGAGCCGTGCGACGAAATCGTCGAACGCTTTGGCTTTCGCGTAGTAGACCTGCGTTTCCTTTTTCAGATCGGGGTAGTTTTCAAGCACGAACCGCGAGTTTTCGTAGTTCTTCGAGTCCTTGTCATTCGTTATGTATTTTCCGTCGTTGCCCTTATGCATGGAGAAGGTCAACATGTCGAGATAGAATTTTTCAGAGAAGTCGACGCCGTCCAAAAGGTCCACGAGTTCGTAGTCGTAGTAGTCTGGCGAGTAGTTAAGATCGTCGGCGAATTTGACCGAATCGAATCCCATGTTCGGCATGAGTTTATTGCGCGAGTAAAAGCCCGATTTGCCCAGATGCGCGTAATACGTGCCGTAACCCGCTTTTTTCAGTTGCCCGGGAAGCGAGTAGTCCGAAAAATCGTTGTTCTTGTATTGGTCGCCGAGACTCGTAACCCACGACTTCGACGAAGTGGGAAACATGCTCGTCAGAGTCAGAAATTCAGTGTTTACCGTCGCGCCCTGAAAGAAAGTCGGCACGAAGTAGTTTTCGAACATGAGCGATTTTTCCATAACGGAAGTAAACGCGGGCATCAGTTTTTTGTCTATTATCCGCGTGTCGAGCGATTCGCAGGTAACCGTTATAACGTTGAACCCGTCCAGAACGCCCGTTAAAGGACTTTCGTAAGCGTTCGCCCGCGCGGCATAAAAGTCGTTAAGTTCGTTTAAGAGTTCTTCGTTCCCGCCGCGGTAGACCATATCGCGCGCACGGAAGTTGAAATAGCCGAACTTGGACGCGTATTTTACGCTGCTGTAAAAATTGTCGTACAGAAAAGTCGCGCTCGAATAGTAGTCGATTTTTTTGTCGTACTTTTTGTTTTTTACCGTTTGCAACGTGCTCGCGTTGAGCGACGCGACCGCAAGAGCCGTGGAAAGAATAACGGAAACGGCGATGCGGAAAAAGTTCGCTCTCGGCGCGCAGGGGATCTTTATGAACCAAATGAAGAATATTCCGATCACGGCTTCCAGAATTATCACGCCCGCCGACAGCGTCATCCGAATACCGCCCATATCTTCCGCGCCGCGGAAATTGCCGACCGTTATAAGACTGCTGACCGACGCAAACCCCGAGAAGAACGACGAGAAAATGGCGTCCGTGATGAAAACTACGGAGATAAGGCAGAGCAAGACGGTAAAAATTACTTTTTTCGCCGTCGGGTTCGGAATAAGGCAAACCGCGAAAAACGCTATCGCCGTAACGAAAATATCGTTGAGTATGCCGAAAAAGTTCAGTATGAAAAGATGATTGAAAAAGAATAACGTAAGTTCCGCCGCAAGTACTACGCCTATAAGTATCGCGGCTACGATCAGATCGTTGTAAGTTCTTATCTTCATGATACCATTATATAATCTCGCGCGGATTTTGTCAATCTTTGAATAAATCGTTGACTTTGAAATCGTTTATGCCGTATAATTAAAAGGCTGTAAAAAAGGAGAAATTTCACAATGAAACACTATACCGAAAATCTGAAAAAACTATACGAAAACGTCGACTGCGAGTTCGATTTCACGCTCGAATGTTTCGTATACGAAACGCTCGGCGGCGACCCGAAAGATTATACGCGTCCCGCGATGCTAGTTTGCCCCGGCGGCGGATACGTGAACTGTTCCGACCGCGAAGCCGTGCCTATCGCGACGGCGTTTTCCGCAAAGGGGTTCAATACGTACGTTCTGAAGTATTCCACGACGGGAGTTTCCGAAAAAGACCGCTTTCCCGTTCAGCTTCTGCAAGCGGCGGCGGCTATCGACTACATAAAGAGCAAAGCAAGCGAACACAGAACGGACGCAAACAGGATAGCGGTCTGCGGCTTTTCCGCGGGCGGACACGTTGCGGGAATGATAAGCTGTTTGTTCGATCACGAGAGCGTTAAAAAAGCGTTCCCGGACAAGCCGGAGAACTATTTCCGTCCCTATGCGTCGGTACTGTCGTACGCCGTTCTCTCGTCCGATCCCGAGATCGCGCACATGGGTTCTATACTTAACGTTTCGGGCGGAGATAAGAAGGTAATGGACGCTCTCTGTCTCGACAAGTGCGTGAAAGAGAATACGCCGCCCGCGTTTATCTGGCACACTTCCGACGACAATTGCGTTGACTGCCGCAACTCTTTGAGATACGCCGAAGCGCTGAGAGCATACAAGATCCCGTTCGGAATGAGAATTTACCCGCACGGCAATCACGGCATTTCGCTTGCGAACGCGCTTACGAGCAACGGCAGAAAGGATATAGAAAACGATTATATAGCAACTTGGGTGGACGACGCCGCGCACTGTCTGCTTAGGATATTTGCGTAATTTTTGGCACTGAAATACATAAATTTGTATTGAAATTATTTTCTCCGCAAGGTATAATTAACTTAGAATTATATTCGGAGGGAAAAAATGAAATTATCTTTGCAACTTTATTCCGTGCGTCGCGAAGTCGAAAAGTACGGCTTGAAAGAAGTGCTCGAAGCCGTTAAAAAGTCGGGCTTCGATGCGGTTGAACCCGCGGGATTTTACGATCTCGGCGCGGCGGGACTCAAAAAACTTTTGGACGAGATCGGTTTGTCGGTTACGAGCGCGCACGTTCCGTACAAGAGCATAACGGAAGACACCGAAAGCGTTATTTCTGACATGAAAACGCTCGGATTTACGGACGTTGCGATCCCCTGGACGTCTTTGGAAACTCTCAGGGACGATATGCCCGGATTTACCGAAAAAGTTTCGGCGGCAGTACGCAAATTCGAACAAAACGGCATGCGCCTTGGCTACCACAATCACGCGCAGGAATTCGACGGCGCGGATTATCTCGAAAAAATGACGTGCGAAATAGACGGACTTTGGCTCGAACCCGATATTTTTTGGCTTGCGGTAGCGGGCAAGAAACCCGCCGAGTACGTTAAGCGTTTCAAAGATAAACTCATGACCATTCACTTAAAAGAGCTGTCGGATAGCGGCAAGGACGCTCCGAACCCCGTTTTGGGCGACGGCGTTTCGCAGACCGCCGAGTGCATAAAGTTCGCCCGCGAGATAGGACTTACGTATCTCGTTCTCGAATTCGAAGGGCTGTCTATGCCGTACGACGAGTATCTTACTAAGTGCGCGAAATTCATAAAAGGAGAGTTGAATAAATGAAATTAGCCGTTTTCAATCCCGTTCTTTATTCCATGAATTTGGAAGACAGCTTGAAATATCTGAGATCCATAGGCGTTTCGGCAATGGAATTCGGTTGCGGCGGAAGCCCCGGAACGACTCACGCGAGCGCCGTCGAGCTTGCCGCTGATCCAAAGAAGTTGCAACAGGTGAAAGACCTGTTCGACAAGTACGAAGTTCAGATCGTCGCTCTTTCCGTTCACGGCAACGGCGTTCACCCGAATAAGAAAATAGCCGACGAAGCGACCGCCGATTTCAATGCGGCTTGCGCTATCGCGGGCAAACTCGGCGTAGACAGAATAGTAACTTTTTCGGGTTGTCCCGGGGACAAAAGATCCGAATATCCGAACTGGATAACCTGCGCCTGGCCGACCGATTATCCCGAACTTTTGCAATGGCAGTGGGAAGAAGTGCTTATTCCGTATTGGAAAAAGCAAGCCGCCGTCGCAAAGGACGCGGGCGTCAAAGTCTGCTTCGAAATGCACCCCGGTTTCTGCGTGTACAACCCCGAAACGATGATGAAGATAAGAAACGCGGTGGGCGACACTTTGGGCGCAAATCTCGATCCGTCGCACTTGCTGTGGCAGGGTTGCGATATCGTGGAAGTCATAAAGTACTTGAAAGACGCGATCTACTATTTCCACGCAAAGGACACTATGTTCAACGCGCACGAAAACGCCGTCAACGGAGTTCTGGACACGAAGTCTTTCAACGATATGGCAAACCGCAGTTGGATATTCCGTACCGTAGGCTACGGCGGTTGCGACTGGAAAGCCATAGTTTCGGCTCTGCGGCTCGTCGGTTACGACTACGCAATGTCGATAGAACACGAAGACGGTCTTATGACGCCGAAAGAAGGTCTTGAAAAAGCCGTCGAATACTTAAAGAAAGTAATGATATTTGAGGAGAATACGACCGCCGCCTGGTGGGCTTAATAAAAAACGGCACATTCATCACGCAATACGGTGTCAGGCTTGCGTTTTTCTCGGGTTGCGTACGCCGAAGTACGCGCCCCGTCGAAAAGCCGCGCCTTCCTTGTCTTGCGTGCGACTGTGCCGTTTTTTTACGTGGGAGTTTCTCCGCCGCCTTTTGGGGGATACGTGCACTTGTCTTGCATGCGACGGTGCCGTTTTTTCCGGAGAATTTCTCCGCCGCCTTAGTTCTCGATACTGTCCTTAGCCGCGCGCGAAGCGCGAACGCCACGAGCCGTAGGCGAGTATTTCGAGCGGAGCGAAGCGCAGTCGAGAAATCGCTAAAAATTATCCTTATAATACACCCCGAAAATCGCTTCGGGGTTTTTGTTTTCGTATAATATTTTGTGCGGGGCGTCAAACTATATAAAGGTATGAAAAAGCGTATTTTTACAATTATTGCCTTTATATTGTGCGGGGCGGCGTGTTTGGGATTTGCGGCGG
>DBEXQE010000224.1:0-5173 GCA_048167245.1 Christensenellales bacterium
CGGTGAAAGATCTGGATAATTACAGCACTTACGGATACACCGACACTACGAAAAACGAAACTATCGCGACGATCGGGTCGGGAAGTTCGAAAATAAACGTGAAAGCCGACGTTACGCGGCGGCAGTATACGGAAACCGAAACGGTCGTGCAGGAGCGTCGCAGAGTTTGCAAGCATTGCGGCGCAGACTACAATTATACGGCTCACAGAAGATTTAAGCGAAAAATATAAAACTTAGAAGAAACGGAGATTTTTATTATGGGAATGGTAGCGGCGAAATGCACGCAGTGCGGGGCGAATATAGAGGTTGACGAAAGCAAGGAAGCGGGCATTTGCTCGCATTGCGGTACGGCGTTTATAACGGAAAAAGTAATAAACAACTACACGATACATAATCATAACACGGTAAACAATAATATAGCTCACGCGACTATAAACGTGAAAAACGGCGACGACGCAACCGATAGCGTAAAGCGTTACCGCGCGTTCCTGAAACTCGGAAAGTATATCGAAGCCTTGAAGAAGATCAACGAAATGGAAGAAAAGTATCCCGATTCGGGGCTAACGTATTATTGCATAGCCGATTTTTTGCTTACCGCGCGCTTTTACGATCAGTGGCGCAACGCCGCAAACGATTGGCTCAGTCGCGACGACACGGGCAGTATTCTTTCGGATTTCGAAGCCTGCAATTCGATTTTCGATACCGATGCAATGCGTCGCGCTCTCGATAAGTTCGAAGCAAAAAGCGACGACGAAATTTGCGCGAAATTCGATGATCTGTCCGAACTTAAAGTTCTCGATATCGACATGTCGTCGAATGAAAAAGATTACGACGATAAGGCGTTTCGAACGCTCGACAGCTATTGGAAAGCCGTTAACGGCGCGTCCGATCCGTTTGAATATTATATGGGACCGATCAATTCGGCACTGTTTTGCGCCAAGAAATACATCAGGCTTTCGAAAGATTTTATGACCGACGCGGAGCGAGAACAATTCGCGGATTTTATACGCGAAGTCGACGAAAAATGCGCCGAGTTCGAAGAGATCGTCAAGCGCAGGGACGAAGCCAAGAAAAGGGCTATTGCGCTCGGCGAAAGAATATGTGCGGATAATCAGCGGCTTGTCGGAAAAACCGAAGCGGCGACCGAAAAGAGTTCGCGCGGCTCGGGAAAAAGTCTGAAAAAAATTTTAACGGCAATAGTCGTAATAGCCGTCATAGCCGTCGCGGCGGTAGTTATAATAAAGAAATTTCTGTAACCTTTTTTCTTGACACGTTTATTCAAAAGCGGTAAAATATGCTTATGAAGAAACGGCACTACACTTGCGAAAATTGCGGGGCGGAGCTTGTGATCGACGCGAACGCCGAAAGCGGCAAATGCGAGTACTGCGGCTCGGTTTACTACATAGACAAGCAAAAGCCCGCGGAAGTTCATCACTATTTCGGCAATATAAGGATAACGCCTTTAAGGGTCGTTTTGGCGGTAGCGCTCGCGGCTGTTCTCGCGGCGGCGATCGTAATTCTGTCGCTGTATTTTTCGGGCGTGTTCGACGATAAAAAGCCGCCCGTATCGGAAAAATTCGAGCATGAAAAAGCGTACCTGTTCGAAGGTACGTATCTCGTCGGCGCGGATATGGACGCCGGCGAATTCGTCGCGTTCAAAGCTCCGTCGGCGGAGCGCGGCGAAATTCTCGTGCTTACGGACAAGAACGCAAGCGCGGGAACGAGCGCGGAAGTTGCGCGCTACGTGTTCAAAGATAACGAATATTTTAGCGTCGAAACGGGCGTTTACGTAAAAGTAAAGGACTGCAACGTTTTTCGCGTGGGCGACAAGAAAGTCGAAGCGAAGCAGGACGGCAGTTTCGAAGGCGTTTCGGTTCTGCGCGGCGGAACGGATATACCCGCGGGGAACTACGTTATATGTAACGACGACGCAAAAACGGGTCAGTATACGGACGTTAAGTTCGTTATAGGCGGCAAAGAGTACAAAAAGCGGCTCGGTTTCCGCACGCATCTGAACGTCGGAAACGGCGACTACGTTTACCTGGTTTACGGCAAACTTTACGCCGAGCAAAGCGCGCCGATGCCCGTTTCGGACGAGAGCGGCGAGTATAAGTGCGGTCAGTACAAGGCGGGATTGGATATTCCCGTCGGCACATACTGTATTCTCGGTAACGGTTATTTCGTTCATAACGTATCGGGTTCCGCATTCTTCGACAAAAGCGAACTTATCGATCCGTCCACGATGAGCAGAGTTATCGACTTAGAAGAAGGCGATTATATTTATATAGATCAGTTATTAAGGCTCGCGAAAAAGGACGAAGCATAATGAAACTCGTCAGATTGCAATGTCCCAACTGCGGAGCAAAGATAGAAGTAAACGAAAACGCCGAGAAAGCCGTTTGCGAATATTGCGGGACGGTAGTTCCCGTCGAGCGCGAAAAGGCGAAAGTTACCGTTAAGCACGGAAAGTTCGGTCGCAAAGCGTTCGTGATCTTCGGCGCGATCGCGGCTGTCGTGATCGCGGCGGCGGTCGGGATAATTCTGTCCGTAACGGGACGCAAAGTAACGGCTCCGAACGTGTATAAAAAAGCGGGCGTGTATCTCGTGGGCGAAGATATCCCCGCGGGCGAATACGTGCTGTATCCCGACGTAAGAAAGGAAGACGGCGACGTTACTCCCGTTCTGGAAGTCAGAAAGACGAAAGACGCGGCTGCGGACGCTTCCGATTTTCTGTACCGTAAGGAATTTTACATGCGTCAGTACGTGAACCTGAACGACGGAGAATATATAGCTTTCGATCATGCGCTTATGTATCTGCCCGAAAAAGCCGCGCTGAAAAAGCTTGACAAAAGCGGTTATTCGGCGGCTCAGCTCAAAGTGGGCGCGGATATACCCGCGGGCGAGTACGTTATAGTAGGCGAGAAAAAGCAGACGCAGTATTACATAACAAGCAAGCCCGAAGCGCAGATAGCGTCCGCGGCGGCGCTGAATTCGCCCGATATGCTCTCGTTCGGATATTGCGAAAACAGGATCTACGTAAAAGTGAACGACGGCGAATATCTGACTTTTGCGGGCGGCAGACTTTACAAGCCGGGCGAAGCTCCCGCGCTCTCGGAAACAGCCGACGGCAAACTTCCCGCGGGGCAATACAAGGTCGGAACGGATATTGCGGCAGGCAGATACAGAGTTTATCCCGTCGAAAGCAAAAAAGACGAAGCGTGGGTCTGCCTTAACAAAAACGCGGTAAATACGGGGCGGATCGATCCGTGGAAAACGGATATCATAGCGGCGGGCGGCGAAACGCTCTATTTCATAAGGCTCGAAGATCATGAAACTGCCGTCGATATAGAAATTCCCGACACGAGCGACGAAATGTATATAACTTTTTGGTTCGGTTTGGCGGAAAAAATTTGAGATATCGGAAAAAAATAAAAATTTTTTCGAAAAAACATATAAAAACGTTTGACATTATATATGGGGTATGATATACTGATTAAGCTTTGAGGGAAACAAGTCCTTCATCGTACCATTGTGGTGAATATAGCGTAGGGGATCCACCCGTTCTCATTCCGAACACGGAAGTTAAGACCTATTGCGCCGATGGTACTTATCCGGCAACGGATCGGGAGAGTAGGAAATTGCCACATTCCAATAAAAAGCCGTTTGGGCGCAACCCAAGCGGCTTTTTGCTGTTTGCGATCTTACAGATCGTCTACGTCTTGCACGGCTTCTTCGTCTTCTTCCAAACAGGTCCCCGTATAGCTTCCGTTGGGGTCGGCGTCGCTCTTGAAAACTTCGTCGAGATTTTCCCTGTACGCTTCGTTCATAAGTTCGTCCATTGCTTTTTCCTCCGCTTTTCGATCAAGGTTATTATGCTTAAAAAAGCGGAGAACTATGCAAATGCCTACAACAGCGGCGCGAACAGTCGTAAGATAGCGCGTCCGATCTTCGTGAATATCTTGACGTCGGTGGCTTCTTCGTAGCTGACGGAGTGGCAGTTTTCGACGGTTTGCAAATAGTCTTCTTTCATATTCTCGATCGACGGCGTATCGTAGAGAATGGCGCCGACTTCGTAGTGCAGAAAGAACGAGCGGTAATCGAAATTGCACGAACCGATATAAGCGGTATGGTCGTCGGATACCACGCTTTTGGCGTGTATGAAACCGGGGATATACTCGTAGATCTTTACTCCGGCTTTGAGCAGGGGAACGTAAAACGAGCGCGACATCGTGAATATGAGTTTCTTGTCCGGGATATGCGGCATCGTTATTCTCACGTCTACGCCGCTTTTCGCCGCCAGACACAGAGCCGTAACGGTTTCGTCGTCGAGAATAAGGTACGGCGTGTTGATGTAAACATAGTTTTTCGCTCCGTTTATAATGTGCAGGAACGAGTTCTTTATAAGTTGCGTACGCTTGTCCGGACCGCTGCAAAGCGGCTGAACGTAGCCGTCGCCTTGCGGAGTTTGCTCCCAGTTGTCGGGAACGAAGTGATACGGATCGGGTTCTATGCCCGCCAAGACCTGCCAGAACCGCAGAAACATTACGGTAAAGCTCCAAGCGGCGGGACCCGAGAATTTCATTCCCGTGTCTTTCCAATGCCCGTACGGGTGAGTTACGTTTATATACTCGTCGGCAATGTTTATTCCGCCCGTGAACGCCGTCATGCCGTCTATAACGACTATTTTGCGGTGGTCGCGGTTGTTCGCGTTGACCGACGCGCGCAACTTGTTGAAAGCGTGTATCTTAATGCCCGAATTGCGGATCTCTTTTATTTTCTTGCCCGAAATTTTACCGACGCAGCCCACGTCGTCGTAGATTATCCTGACTTCCACGCCTTGCTCGGCTTTTCTTTTCAATACGTTGAGAACGCGTTCGAGAAATACTCCGCTCGCTATTATGAAAAACTCCATGAAAATGTATTTTTCGGCTTTTTCGAGCGATTCTATCATTGCGTCCGCCATCGTTTCGCCGATGGAATAGTACGTGGTTTCCGTCTTGTCGTACAGCGGAAAAGTGCCTTGATTTATTATATAGCGGCTTATTTTTTCGTTGGTCGGTTTAAGTTCCCACGAGCCGACCGTTTCGACGGTCTGCCTTAGCGCCGTTTCGGTGCTTTCGTCTATCGTTTTCATTTTCTTTTTGAGTTTGCGGTTCACGTTCTGACGACCCAT
>DBEXQE010000225.1:0-1845 GCA_048167245.1 Christensenellales bacterium
ACTTCATGATCGGCGGCATTTTCATATTCATTATCGACTTTTCGTCTTTTTTGTCGGCGTTCAAGTGGATCTCGCTCTCTTTCTGCTTTTTGCCCGAGTGGATTATAAGATTGTTATGCTTTACGTCGTTGCTTTCGAACCTTATTTCTCCGCCGTAGATCTTGTATCCGAAAAGTCTGAGCGCGAAAAAGCCGTCGGTTTCGAAAAAATCGGCGTGCCCTTCGACGCCCGCGCGTATCGGAGTGCCTATGACGGTGAGAATAAGAATTGCCGTAACCAAAAAAACCAACATAATAATTTATGTTAGTTTTTGGAAAATTCTTTGATTTTATGCGCTTTAACCTATCTTTTGCAGATCGGATTCTCCCGCGAGAAAATCGGGAGTTTCTTCTTCGGGAAGCTCGGGCCGATCTTCTTCCGCGTCGGGAATTTCGAATTCGTTGTAAATACTCTTTTCTTCGGGCTTGGGCTGTTCGAGAACTTTTATGCTTTCGAGCAACTTATCGTAATCGGGAAGCTGAGAGATATCTTCGATCTGAAAACGCTTCAAAAACTCGTCGGTCGTGCCGAACAACAGCGGTTTACCGACCGCGTCGCGCCGTCCGACGGCTTCTATAAGATTGTGCTTCAACAGCACCTGTATCGCGTAATCGCAATTTACTCCGCGCACCTGCTCTATCTCGAGCCTTGTAACGGGCTGTTTGTACGCAATGATGGCTACCGTTTCGAGCGCGGCGTTGCTGAGTTCCTTTTCTTTTATCGGGTTCAGAACGCAAGCTACCGTATCGGCGTACGCGGGGTTCGTGCAGAACTGTATCTTGCCGTTGTAGCTTATAAGATGAATACCGCACTTGCCGCCGTATTTTTCTTTGAGTCGTTTTACAGAGTTATTCACTTCGCTCTTTTGGAGTTCCAAAAGTTCCGTTATTTCGCTCACGCTTATACCGTTGCCCGAAACGAACAACAGCGATTCGAGCACTTCGTCTATGAGTTCTATTTCCATTGTTAAAAGCCCTGCTCCTTATTCTTCGTCTTTCTTGATGCGCCGCAGTATTATATCGCCGAAAATCTCTTTCTGCTCGGCGTGCATGAACTGCATTTTCAGCAGTTCCAACAGCGCCTGAAACGTCGTTATTATTTCGCTTTTCGTGTAGTCGGCTTCGAAAAGTTCGAAAAAACTCGTTTCGTCCTTTACCGTAAGCGCGTCTTTTATATGAGTTATCTTTTCGGCGACCGTAAATCTGTCGAGCGTTATTTTGCGTTGCGGAGCCGTCAGCGCGCGCTGTTCCATTTTAAGAAACAGCTTTTGAAGCGCCTTGACGAGTCCGTCCATATTCATATCTTTGAGAATAATGCGCGAGTCGCCGACCGACGCGTCGGGTTCTTTATAGAACGCACCGACCGTTTCTTTTTCTTTCATTTTCTCGCACGCTTCCTTGTACAGCTTGTACTCTTCTATGCGCTGTATAAGCTCGCGTTTCGCGCTGTTTTCGTCTTCTTCTTCCTCTTCGTTCGGCAAAATGGACTTCGATTTTATTTCCAAAAGTATCGCCGCGACTTCTATAAAGTCGGACGCTTTTTCCAGATCCACGGAATCGATCTGTTCCATGTACTTCATATACTGCTCGGTTATCGCCGACACGAAAATATCTTCTATGCGGATCTTTGCCGCCTTTACGAGAGTGAGCAAAAGATCGATCGGCCCTTCGAAGCTGTCGAGCCGCACGTTGTAGCTGTCGGAATAGTCGTTCGACAGTTTTAATTTTTCTATGTAATCGTTCAGCGCTTTGAGCCGCTTTTCTTCGTCGGAAAGCTCTTTCTTTTCGACGACTGCGCTTTCCGCGG
>DBEXQE010000226.1:0-3025 GCA_048167245.1 Christensenellales bacterium
CTTTAATACCTGCAACACACCTATATGACAAAATCCGCGTCCGCCGCCGCTACCGAGAGCAAGACCGACTTTCTTCCTGTTCCCGTTCTCCATAAACGGAATCTCCTTTTGTATATTAAATTTTGTCTGCCGTTTCGTAAATCAAACGTTCGGACTTCTCCCAACCCAAACATGCGTCAGTAATCGACTTGCCGTATACATGACCGTCGAGCGGCTGTTGTCCGTCTTCGATATAGCTTTCTATCATAAAGCCCTTCACTATCGTTCCGATCTCTTCGCTCTCTTTCATATTGGCGATAACTTCATTCACTATACGCCGTTGAGCAAACGGATTTTTGTTGCTGTTCGAGTGATTTACGTCGATTATAATAGCCGGATTCTTCAACCCCTGCGTCCTATATACGTTATAGAACCGCAATATGTCTTCGTAATGATAATTGGATAAATTGTTACCGAAAATATCCACGCTGCCGCGGAAAACGGCATGCGCGTATTCGTTACCGTTCGTACGCACCTGATATTTTCCGTACTTGAATTCGTTCGGGATCTGCACCGCATATATGGAATTCGCAAGCACGGGCAAACTTCCGTTCATAGGATTTTTTACTCCGACGGCAGTGTCAACGCCGCTCGCGACCAATCTGTGCTGTTGATTTTCGGAAGACCGCGCGCCTATCGAAACGTATGACAGCACGTCGTCCAAATAGCCGTAGTTGTCCGGATAAAGCATTTCGTCCGCGCCCGTAAGTCCGCATTCCTTTATAACGCGCAAATGCATATCGCGGATCGACGTGATCCCCGTCTGAATGTCCGTACCCCTGCAAGGATCGGGACTGTGCATCATGCCCTTATACCCTTCCCCGCGCGTTCTCGGCTTATTCGTGTAAATGCGCGGAACGATAAACAGCTTGTCCGCAACCTTTTCGGCGACTTTCGCAAGACGCGAAGCGTAATCGCAAACGGCGTCTTCGTTATCCGCGGAACAAGGCCCTATTATCAGAATTTTCCGCTTATCCCTGCCCGCTATGATATCCTTTATGACCGAATCCCTTTTTTCTTTGAGTTCCCTGTATCTTTCGGGAAGCGGCATTTTTTCTTTAAGTTCTTCTTCGCTTATTATTTCGCGTATCTTCGTAAACATTTTTATCTCTCCGAGTTAAAAATTTCAATCGTTTCTTCTTTTCATGATCATTGCACCGCGCAATTCTTCCCTGTTGTTGCGTATCATAGTAAGCGTAGACAGCAAAAACTGCTCTATATCCTTGAACATAGAATCCAGGTGAGCTTTCGTTCGGTCTACGAGCGTATCGCATTGCATATAGCCCATATCGATGATATTTTTCGCTTCGATCTCGGCGCGCTTGATAAGTTCCGAATTGTCTATTATATGCTCCGCGCGTTCTTCGGCTTCGCGTATCGTGTTTTTCGCAACGTTATCTGCGTTTTCGAGAATCTTATTTTTATTCGCCACGATATAATCGGCTTCTCTTATGCTCTCGGGAAAAACCCTTTTCATTTCGTACAGAATGTCGACGCAACGACCGATATCGACTTTTTTACTGAACAGTCCCTTTTTATCGGTCAACTCGCTTTCCATTTCATCCAAAAGTTTAAGAATATCCATAGTAGTTTCAGCTCCTTTCAGAATAGAATTTTTTTACAAGTCCCTCCGCGTTCTTATGTACGTATCCGTCCACGCTACCGCCCAGGCGCGCCAAATCGCGCACTACCGTACCCGAAATATGGCAATAGTCGTGGGAAGAAATCAGATAAAATATCTCCAAATCTTTGTCTTGCGATTTATAAACTTCGCCGAGAGCTTTTTCATACTCGAAATCGGCAAAAGTTCTCAGCCCGCGCAATATGACCCTCGCATTATTAACTCTTACAAAATCGGTGAGAAACCCGTCAAACGCCTTGACTTCTACGTTTTTCAAGTTCCCGACCGACGCTTCCGCTATTTTCGTTCTTTCTTCGAGCGAAACGGCGCAACGTTTATTGCCGGTGTCCGCGGCGACTCCGAGAATTATTTTGTCGAAAGCTCCCGCCGCGCGCGAAACTATATCGTAATGTCCCATGGTGAACGGATCGAACGACCCCGCAAAAACAGCCGTATCCTTCATTATAACTCCTTTAACGAACAAAAGCTCACGTAAGTTTTACCGCATTTTCTCTCGTCGATATCGAACCTATTTCCGATCTCTCCGAGATCCATATTGCCGCCGTGTTCCGCAACGATCACCCCGCCGCTATCCAACAATTCATGACCGCAGATCAGTCCGAATACGTCGGCGTAAAGTCCGGCACGGTACGGCGGATCCACGAAAATAAGACCGAACTTTCTTCCCTGCAATTTTCTCGTCGCAAACTTGTAATCGCCGTGAATTATTTCGAATTGCGATCTCGTTTTGGCGACGTTCGCCCGCGTAAGTTTAACGCTTTCCGCGCTTGCGTCCGCAAACACAACGCTTTCCGCGCCGCGCGACGCCGCTTCCAATCCGAGCGCGCCGCTACCGCTGAATAAGTCGAGAACGGATCTTCCAACCACTGCATTACGGCTGAATAAGATATTGAAAACCGTTTCTTTTATTCTGTCTGTCGTCGGACGAACGGAATTATCTTTCGGGGAATCAAGCCGCGTTCCCCTGTATTTGCCCGAAATAATGCGCATCAGTTATTAAACATCCTGAGCTCGCTTTCTATATTTCTCTGCTGAGTTTTCAGGTAATAGACTTTCAGTATAAAGCCCGCGCAAAACGCCGCGCAGATCAACAACAAATACGGCAAATAAACGGCAACCGACAGCCAGGTTATTGGATCGACGGTAACGACGCCGAGCGTTGCGAACACAAGCGACGCGGGCATAAGGATTATATAAACTATTCCGTGTACTATCGCGTTGTTTATGCCCACTCCGACAAACAACAGGATCATAACGGGAACGGCACACGACAACAGATACAGAGCGCAAATGCCGTAATTCAGATCGACGGCGTAAAAACTTTTTCCGTCCGCGGCGTTCTTC
>DBEXQE010000227.1:0-4397 GCA_048167245.1 Christensenellales bacterium
TAGCTTTTTACATTTCCAAAAGTAACTAAATCGCATAATGTTTGCCAAATTTTCTCGACGCTATTGATTTTCCGCGAATTTTATGTTATATTATTTTCATGAACATTGCCGAAAAAAACATAATATACAATCACAAGTCGATCACGGGCGGAAAGGATCACCCGCATTTTTCAATGAAGCACTCGCACAGCACTTACGAAATAATCTTTTTCGAACAGGGCGACGCGGATTACGTTGTGGAAGACAGGCGCTATAAACTCAAAAAGAACGATCTCGTTTTCACAAGACCGTTCGCGTACCATTATATAGAAGTTCTGTCCGACTCGGCGTATTCACGCTTCGACGTGGCGTTCGACTCAACGTTTATAGACGAAAAATACATGCGCATGATCCCCGAAAACATAGACGCCGTGAACTGTTCGGAAATGGGCATAATAGCCGAAAATTTCAGGCGCATGAAATATTATTCGGAACGCTTCGGAAAAGACGACTTTTTGGAACTCGTGCGCAGTCTGCTGAAAGAGATCCTGTATAATCTTTCGGTTACCGCGCAGGAAGAAATTTACGCGTCGTACGAAATTTCGCCGATAATAACGAGAGCGCTGAAATATATAGAATCCAACTTATTCAAAATAAAAAGCGTAGACGAGATTTGCGACAAACTCGCGCTGTCGGAGCCGTACTTTTTCCGCCTGTTTAAAAACGAACTCAAAACGACGCCTAAGCAGTACATCAACCACAAACGGTTGCAACACGCGCAAAATCTTATACGCTTGGGGCGCAAACCCAGCGAAGCGTATCTCGAATGCGGCTTCGAAACGTACGTCGGATTTTACAAACAATACGTGAAAACTTTCGGCTATTCTCCGTCGCAGGAAAAGGAAAGTCGGAAATAACTTTTTTACAGCAACGCCGAGCTTTTTTCGTCGAGATAAAGCGTTGCGTTGTCATGCTTTCGCAGTATGCTTGCGGGGCAATGCTCGTCTATGGAGCCGTTCAGCGTTTCGTACACGGCTTTCGCTTTCGTCGATGCGGGCACTATGCAGAAAAGATACTTTGCCGAAACGAGCGTCGGCACCGTGAGCGTCAAAGCGCGGGTGGGAACGTCCGCAATACTTGTAAAACAGCCGTCGTTGACCTGCTGATTGCGGCATATCTCGTCGAGCTTGACGGCTTTGACCGTCTTTTTGTCGTTAAAGTCCGCGACCGGCGGGTCGTTGAACGCTATATGTCCGTTCTCGCCTATCCCCATTATCACGATATCCGCGGGGTTCTCTCTCAACAACTTTCCGTAACGCTCGGCTTCCTTTTCGGGATCTTTCGCTTCGCAGTCTATGTAGTTCACGCTTTTGAGCGGCACGAGTCCGAAGATATGTTCTCTCAGAAAGTTCCCGAACCCCTGCGGCGCGGACTTACTAAGTCCTATATACTCGTCCATATGGTACGCGTTGATCCTGCCCCACTCTATGCTCTTGTCATTGCACAGCGCGCTCAGCACGTCGTTTTGGCTCGGGGCTGCCGCGAAGATCACGTTTATTTCGCTCTTTTCTTTCAGCAGTTTCGCAAAGCACGCCGATATATCCTTTGCCGCCGCTTCGCCCATTTGCGCGCGCGTATCGAACGCTTCCACTTTCAACTTATCCTTTACGAATTCTTTCATAACAACTCCTTTAAGCATTTGACTGCGTCGGCGAACGATTCGCGGCTGTTTTCGTATTTGTACGGGTTATCGAACGACTTGCCCACGAGCGCGTTGAGTCCCGAAAAAGTCTGTAAATGCGGTTCGAGCGTTATGAACGTATCGCCGCTTGCCGACTTCTTCCGATCGTCCAATATCTCCTTTATCCGCGCTTCGCCCTTGCCCGCGGGTACTATCGCGCCGACTTTCAACGCGTCCTTTATGTGAAAGTACTCTATGTGCGGTTTCAGCGTTTCGTACGCACCGAGCGGATCGCAACCGTCGAGCACGAAATTGCCCATGTCGAACACGGCTTTCATCCTGCCGCCGAAATGCTCCAATATTTCCAGACAACGCTCGGGAGTTTCGCCGTAGATCCCCGCTTCGTTCTCGTGGCACAGCGTTACTCCGAAGTTTTCGGCTGTTTTGACTGTTTCGCCCAATTTATCCGCGACGCGCGAAAAACAGTTTTCTATCCTTTCGCCGTCGGGCGCGTAAAAACTGAAAACACGGATATTCTTTACGTTCAGGATATTAGCGGCTTCGAACACGCGCTTTGCCTTTTCGTTATGTTCGCTCATATCCGCGCCTAACTTTACTTTGCCGATCGGCGAGCCTATTGCCGATACCTTTATACCGCAGTCGGAGAGCCGCTTTTTTATCTCTTTTACTTCGTCCGCGCGCAAGTCCGCTACGTTTTTTCCGCCGACGAAGCGCAGTTCCGTATACCCTATCCCGAATTTTTTAAGTCCTTCTATCTGTTCTCCCAGACTTTCGGAGTACTCGTCCGAAAACGCGGACAATATAAGTTTCGCCATTATATTTCGTACTCCCGCACGGCTTCTTCTTTTCCGCTTTCCATGGACCGCGCGATAGCGTTCAGCACGAACACGGGCGCGATGAAATCTTTGTACGACAGTCTTTGCTCCGCTCCGCACAGCAGAGAGTAGAACTCGTCGAACTCGATCTTAAAGCAAGGACTGTCGCCGTTTATGTGGAACTCCGAACCGTGCGCGTGATGCTCCGACATGCGCATTGCGTAATAGCACGAATAATTCTCGTCCGTAAACAGTCCCGTAACGTCGTAATCTTCGTAGCGGAAAACTACGGTAAGTTTTTTGCCGTTCGGGAAAGCCTTTACGCTTTTGGGGTATCTTCCGAAGATCTCCGACGCGATGCCCACCAGGTGTTCGGCGTAAAAGAAAAATCCGCCGTTCGGGTTGTTCAGGCTCACGGGACACCGCACGAATCCGCCGAGCGTTTCGCCGTCGGCTTTTTCTTCGCGCTCCTTTTTCAGCGTCTGAACAAAGTCGTCATGCACGCAGGTCGAGCCGCCCGTCAGCTTTACGCCCGCCGCTCTGCACTCGCGAACGAGCCGCAGAGCGTCTTCTTCGCTCACCGTTACGGGCTTATCCACGAACATAGGCACGCCGCTCTTTATATACGGTTTTGCGTACTTGTAGTGGTTGTCGCCGTGCCGCGCCGTTATTATTACGCCGTCCACGCCGCCTACGGCTTCGTCGTACGATCTCATGACCTTTACGCCGAACTGATCCGACAACTTCTGCGACGCCGTTTCGTCGTGGCTGTATACGCCGACGACTTCTGCGTCTTTGTACTTCGGGTTCTGCCGCATGAAATCCATAAACATTTTCGCGTGCGAGTTTTCGCAACCGAGTATCGCTATCTTCTTCATTTTCTCCTCCGCCTTTTATTGTATTTTTATCTCTTTGCCGTCGGATTCATACATTTTCAGTATAAGTCTTACGGCTTTTGCGCCTTCGTAAAAATCTATCGGGAATTTTTCGCCTTTTTCCAGGCAGTCATAATACGCTTTTACGAGATTTATATGTCCTACGCCCCACTCTTCCTTTCCGAAGATCGGAAGCCCGTCGCTCTTTGTAAGAAATTTGCCGTTCACTATAAGGTTATCCGCACTGAGTTCGACAGTGTCGTTCCCCGCATGGAACGTAAGGAATATCGGGAAACAGTATTTCGCCGCATTCGTCGCGTTGACGACGAAATTTCTTCCTTTCCCGAGCGAAAACAAGCCGTACGCCGTATCTTCGACGTCGATCACGCCCTGCAAGGAATTATTCGACACGTGCGCGATCACCGTTTCGGGCATTCCGCAAAGCCAGGCGAGAACGTCGAGCGAATGTATCGCCTGATTTATCATCACGCCGCCGCCTTCCGTGGCTTTTTTGCCGCGCCACTCGTCCGCGCCGTAATATTTTTCGTCCCTGCACCATATGAGATTCGCCGACGCCGACGTTATCTCTCTGCCCGAAAAGAATTCTTTGACGTAGCGCACCGACGCGTTGAATCTGTTCTGAAAACATACGCCGAGCATAGAAGGTGAAGACAATACTGCTTTTTCGATCTCGTCGAGCTGTCTTTGACTTATGGCGAGCGGCTTTTCGCACAGCACGTTTACGCCGCGGCGCAACGCATAACAGATCATCTCGGCATGCAGATAATGCGGAGTGCAGATATGTACCGCGTCCAACTTTTCGCGATCGAGCATTTTCACGTAGTCCGAGTAAAAAGTCGCTTTAAGCCCGAATTGATCCGCCGCGCGCCCGCAACGCAGTATGTCCGTGTCGCAAAGCGATACGATCTCCTGCCCGCGCGCTTTCAAAGCGCTTATATGCAGCGGCGCTATCTTTCCTATACCTATGATCCCTACGCGCATTCCTTCATTTCACCGTCCGTAACG
>DBEXQE010000228.1:0-3491 GCA_048167245.1 Christensenellales bacterium
ATAGGAGACGTATTCAATGCCGGAAGAAAAGAACGAAGATTCTCTGATGGAGCTGAGCAAAGAAGAATTCCAGACTATTCAGAACCAGGTCGCAAACCTGAATCAACAGCTCGCGATAGCGCAAGCCGTGTTGCAGAAGGAAAAGAACCGATCCGAAGAGTTGAAGAATTTTTCCGACAGGCTTCAAGCCGATTTCGATAATTATCGGAAGCGCACGAACGAGAACAGCAAGAAACTGAAAGAAGACGGAATAGTCGAAGTTATCGAAAAAGTCATACCGCTTCTCGATACGATGAAACAGGGGATATCCCTTATTCCCGACGAAAAAGTCGCCGACGGACTCAAAATGATCTACAAGCAATTCAACGAAATGCTCGGGTCGTTCGGAGTTACGGAAATACCGGCGCTCGGCGAACAGTTCGATCCGAATTTGCACAATGCGGTAATGCAGGTAAAGGTAAAGGACGAGAAGAACGTGAACGTGATCGTGGAAGTGTTTAACAAAGGTTACCGCATGGGCGACAGGATAATCCGCCACAGCGTGGTAAAAGTCGGAAAATAACGATATAAAGAAAAATAAATTAGTTTTTAATTTTTGGAGGATATAAAATAGTATGGGTAAGATCATAGGTATTGACCTTGGAACGACGAACTCTTGCGTTGCCGTACTCGAAGGCGGCGAACCGGTAGTAATTCCCAACGCGGAAGGTTCGAGAACGACTCCGTCCGTAGTCGGTTTCGCGAAAGACGGCGAAAGACTCGTAGGTCAGGTCGCAAAGCGTCAGGCTGTCGCAAACCCGGATCACACCGTTATCTCTATCAAGAGAGATATGGGTACGGACAGAAAGGTCAGAATAGACAAGAAAGAATATTCGCCGCAGGAAATTTCCGCGATGATCCTGACAAAGTTGAAGCAGGACGCGGAAGCGTATCTCGGCGAAAAGGTTACGCAAGCCGTTATAACCGTTCCCGCTTACTTCACCGACTCTCAGCGTCAGGCTACGAAAGACGCGGGCCGTATCGCGGGACTCGAAGTTTTGCGTATAATAAACGAGCCGACGGCGGCTTCGCTTGCTTACGGTCTCGACAAAGGACAGGACAGCAACCATAAGATATTCATTTTCGACTTGGGCGGCGGTACGTTCGATATTTCGATCTTGGAGATCGGCGACGGCGTTTTCGAAGTTGTGGCTACGGCGGGCGATAACAGGCTCGGCGGCGACGACTTCGACCAGAAGATCATGGACTATCTCGTAGAAGAGTTCAAGAAAGAAAACGGCATAGATCTTTCGAAAGACAGAATGGCTATGCAAAGACTTAAAGAAGCATCGGAAAAAGCTAAGATCGAACTTTCGAGCTTGCAGAAGACTTCCATAAGCCTTCCGTTTATAACGAGCGGAGCCGCAGGTCCTTTGCATATGGACTACGAACTCACGCGCAGTAAGTTCGACGCGCTGACTCAGCCGCTCGTAGACAAGACCATAAAACTCACCAAGCAGGCTATGGCGGACGCGGGCTTCACGAATGCAGATATAGACAAGGTCATTCTCGTCGGCGGTTCCACGCGTATCCCCGCGGTCGTCGAAGCGATCAAGAACCTTTCGGGCAAAGAGCCGTTCAAGGGCATCAACCCCGACGAATGCGTTGCGATCGGCGCGGCTATCCAGGGCGGCGTGCTTGCGGGCGAAGTAAAAGACGTGCTTCTGCTCGACGTAACCCCGCTGTCGCTCGGTATCGAAACCGTAGGCGGAATATTCACGAAGCTCATCGCAAGAAACACGACCATACCTACCAAGAAGTCGCAGGTATTCTCTACGGCTACCGACGGTCAGCCTTCGGTCGATATTCACGTTTTGCAGGGCGAGCGCGAAATCGCCGCTCACAACAAGACGCTCGCACGTTTCGAACTCGGCGGGATCCCGCCCGCTCCGAGAGGCGTTCCGCAGATCGAAGTTACGTTCGATATCGACGCGAACGGTATCGTTCACGTATCGGCTAAGGATAAGGGCACGGGTAAGGAACAGCGCGTAACCATCACGGCTTCCACGAACCTGACCGAAAAGCAGATCCAGGACGCTATAAAGGACGCAGAGCAGTTCGCCGACGAAGACAACAAGCGCAAGGAACTCGTAGAAACGAAGAACCAGGCGGATATGCTCGTATTCTCTATCGAGAAATTCCTGTCCGAAAACGGAGATTCGATAGACGCGAACGACAAGAGCGAACTCGAAAAAGAAATGGTCAACGTTAAAGAAGTGCTGAAAACCGACGATATGGACGCTATAAAGGACGCAGTGGAAGTATTGCAGAAGCTGTCCAACGGAATATTCAGCAAACTTTACGAGAACGGCGGCGCTCAACAGCAAGCCGACGACGTAGTTGTCGAAGACGCGGAAGTAGTCGACGACAACAACAATAATTAACCGAAAGAGTGGAGTTAAATGGCAAAACCGTACTATGACATACTCGGCGTGCCCGAGACGGCTACCGAAGCCGAGATCCGCAGCGCTTACAGAGCCAAGGCCAAAAAATATCACCCCGACTTGAACCCCGGGGACGAACAGGCCGCCGATATGTTCAAAAAAGTTAACGAGGCTTACGAAACGCTTTCGGATCCGCAGAAAAAGGCGGCGTACGACAGACCCGCAAGCCAAGGCTTCGGCGGCGCGAGAGCCGGCGGACCGGGCGGCGGAGCGAGAGGTTCTTTCTTCGACGATTTCGTCAATATGTTCGATACGGATGCGCGCGAAAGCGCGGGCGGCGGCGATATTTCGCTTAACGTTACGCTGACTTTCGAAGAAGCGGCATACGGCGTGCAGAAAGACGTGTCGGTAACGAGAAACGAACCTTGCGCGGCATGTCGCGGAACGGGCGCAAAGAGCGGAACTCAGTACGCGAAATGTAACGCGTGCGGCGGAACGGGTAAAGTAAGATTCGCTCAGGAAACGCCGTTCGGCAGAGTCGTAAGCATGAAAGCGTGTTCGGCGTGCGGCGGAAGCGGTAAGATAATCAAAGAAGCGTGTCCCGCTTGTAACGGCAGGGGGCATGTGCGCAAAAACGTTAATCTCAGAATAACTTTCCCCGCGGGGATAGAACACGGTCAGATAATGACTGTGCCGGGAGAAGGCGAAAAGGGCAAGCACGGCTCGAAGCCCGGCAATCTCGTTCTCATGATCAACGTTATGCCGCATAAGATTTTCAGGCGCAAAGGGCTTGACTTGTCGGTCGACGTACCTATTTCGTTCACGCAGGCGATATTGGGCGACAAGATACTGATCCCGATGCTGAAAGGAACGAAAGTCGCGTTCCCGTTGCCCGAAGGCACGCAGAACGGGACTGTGTTCAAACTGAAAGGTCAAGGCATAGAGAACGTCAAAAAGGGCGTTACGGGCGATCTGCTCGTAACGGTGGACGTGGAAATGCCGAAAAACCTTACAAAAGAACAGAAGTCCAAGATCAAAGAACTCAGCGACCTGATAAAGCCCGAGCAA
>DBEXQE010000229.1:0-19467 GCA_048167245.1 Christensenellales bacterium
CTTGGCAAGGGGACATATCAACGAAAGACAGATAGAGGTCATAAAAAACGAGGTGATCCCCCAACAAAAATTAGACTTATGCAATGGCTCTGTCGGAATAGTTACTCCTTATCGAGTTCAAGCCGATCGCTTGCAAAAAGAATTCGACGGGACTTCCGTCAAAGCCGATACCGTAGACAAGTTTCAAGGGCAGGAGCGTAGCGTTATGATTTTTTCCACCGTCGATAATCAAATCGGAGAGTTTGCTTCCGATCCCAATCGTCTTAATGTTGCGGTATCACGTGCAGTAGACCGATTTATCGTCGTTACGGATGGGAATGATAATGATAAAGTTTCCCCGATTCATGAACTGATAGAATACATAAATTATCATAATCACGAGATAATCGACAGTAAAATCAATTCGGTATTCGATTATCTTTATGATGCTTATGCGGAGATGAGAGAAAATATTCTGCGAAAGTATGGTAGGGTAAGTGAATTCGATAGTGAAAATTTAATGATGGTACTGATAAAGGATATTCTGAAACAAGATAAATTTTCATCGCTGAATGTTGTAATGCACGTTCCTTTACGTTCGCTGCTTTGCGACTTGTCGTATTTGAATTTGCGTGAGTCGGAATTTGCAACCAATATTTTAACACATGTCGATTTTTTGATTTTTTCAAAGTTGACGCACCGACCGGTACTTGTTATAGAAGTTGACGGCTTTTCTTATCATGATACGGAAAAGCAACGAGAACGGGATATGTTAAAAGACGAAATTCTGACTAAATATGATATTCCCATTTTAAGACTTAGTACGACGGGAAGCGGAGAAAGAAATAAAATAAACGCAAAACTCGCCGAATTGGTAAATTGAGAATATCGCCTGTCTTTATAGTACGCCGGCGCAGGCTGCGAACGGCTCGACGTATCCGTTTTTACTTGACTTATCGCGGCAAAAGTGATAAAATTTTTGTTAAGTCTATAATGTAAATTGGGGTATGCTGTAATTTAGAGCCGTATGAATTACGTAGACAACACGCTTAAATTCGAAAAAGAGTTTCTTTCGCCGTTTGCGACAAAGTCGTACGAGTCGAAAGGCAGAGTGCGTCCGCTCGAAAACGACGGGCTTCGCACCGAATTTCAGCGCGACAGGGACCGCATAATCCATTGCAAATCGTTCAGGTGCTTAAAGCACAAGACGCAGGTCTTTCTCTCTCCGGAAGGGGATCACTACCGCACGCGCCTTACTCACACGCTCGAAGTAAGTCAAATAGCGCGCACGATAGCGCGGGCTTTAAGGCTCAACGAGGATCTGACCGAAGCCATAGCCTTGGGGCATGACCTCGGGCACACTCCGTACGGACACGGCGGAGAGCGAGCTTTACAGAGCTTTACGCGGTTTTACCACAACGAGCAGTCTTTGCGCGTCGTGGACTGTATCGAATACGACGGCAAGGGCATGAACCTTACGTTCGAAGTGCGCGACGGGATACTGAACCACACTTCGCGCGGCAAGCCCGCCACTCCCGAGGGAATGGTCGTAGCTTGGAGCGACAGGATAGCGTACATAAATCACGACATAGACGACGCTGTGCGCGGCGGAGTGATAAGCGAGAGCGATATCCCGAAAAAGTTCATCGACGCGTTCGGCGCGAACAACGGCAAAAGAATAGGTTCGATGATATTGGACATAATTCGCAACAGCGAGAACAAGAGCGTTATAAAGCCGTCGCCCGAGTTCGAAAAACTTATAGGCGAACTTCGGGAATTCATGTTCGAAAACGTTTACCGTTCGCCGATAGCCAAGGGCGAAGAACAGAAAGCGATAGATATGATAAAGTATCTGTACGAATATTATCTTTCGCACAGGGACAAGCTCCCGAAAAAATTTCTCGATATGGACAGCACGGACGAGCAGAAAGTCTGCGATTATATTTCGACCATGAGCGACAATTACGCCATAAGAACGTTCGAAGACCTTTGCGTTCCGAAAAGCTGGGCTGTATTATGATTTTACCGCAACATTACGCTTACTTAACGTCTGGGAGATAAATTGGAAAGAAAATCGGAGTGGTTGGACGAACTGCTGGCAAAAACGGATATAGTCAAACTTATTTCCGCTTACGTGCCGCTGAAACGCAAGGGCGCGACCTATTGGGGTTGCTGTCCGTTTCACCACGAAAAAACCCCGTCGTTTTCGGTCAACGAGCAGAAACAGCTTTACCATTGCTTCGGTTGCGGAGCGGGCGGAAACGCGATAACTTTCGTCAAAAACATAGAGTCGGTGGACAGCAGTCAAGCAGTCAAGATCCTTGCCAAAGCCGCGGGAATGGAGCTTCCGAAAGAAAACTTTTTCAAGGACGCCGACCCGAATCTGATAAAAAAACGCGAAAGGCTTTATGCGCTGATGCGCGAAGCCGCGAGAAGATATCACGCTAATCTTTCCGACCCGCGCGCGAAAGCCGCCGTCGAATATCTTACGCGGCGCGGGCTCGACAGGAGCACGGTAACGAAATTCGGACTCGGGTATTCGCTCGACGGACGCGACGTTATAGAGCATCTGAAAAAGCTCGGCTACACCGAGAGCGAAATGAAAGAAGCGGGGATAGCCGAGAACGGCGAGCGCGGATATTACGACGTTTTCTACGACAGAGTTATTTATCCGATAATAAACGGTTTCGGCGAAGTGGTCGCGTTCGGCGGTCGCACGTTAAAGCCCGATCCCGGGTTCGCGAAGTATCGCAACTCGTCGCAAACGCTCATTTTCGACAAATCCAAAACCATTTACGGTATAAATTTGCTGAAAAAGCGTAAACTTAAAGCGCCTATCGAATATATAATTATGGCGGAAGGTTATATGGACGTTATTTCGCTGCACAAAGCGGGATTCGATACGGCGGTCGCGAGCATGGGAACGGCGCTGACTTTCAATCAGGCAAAGCAGATACGGAACTATTGCGACAGAGTTTATATAAGTTACGACGGCGACACGGCGGGGCAAAAGGCGACTATGCGCGGACTCGATATTTTGGTGCAGGCGGGACTCAACGTAAAAGTCGTTTCTCTGCCCGACGGACTCGATCCCGACGACTTTATAAAGAAATACGGCGCGGAAGGATATGAAAAACTTCTCGGAAAAGCAAAGAGCTTGCCCGCGTTCAAGATAGACAAACTCAAAGAAAGTTACGATCTCGAACTGCCCGAAGAAAAGTCGAAATTCGCCGTAGAAGCCATACGCGTGGTCAAGGAGCTTGAAAATCCCGTCGAGCGGGAAGAATATTTATCGCTCGTTCACGCCTATACTAACTATCCGATGGACGTTTTAAGGCGACAGGCGGATATAACGCCCGCGGCGGCGTACCGTCCGCCGGAACCTGCGCCCGCCGATCGGAACGCGGGAGCGAAAAAAGCCGACACGAAGGACGAAAAAGCCGCTTTGTTCGTGCTTGCGTGCCTTGCCGAAGACATGGACTTCGTCGATTGGACGGAAGATTTCGTGAGCTTGCTCACGGACGAATTTTATTCGACGGTGGCGGACCTGCTCGTTTCGGCAAAGCGCGAAGGCAGGAAGAACACGGGGCTTCTGTACGACAGGATCGACGAAAAGTATCACGGCAAGCTCGGCACGATACTGTCGTATAACTTCATGGTCGGCGACGATAAGGAAAAATACAACGATTGTATGAACGTTCTGAAAATAAGCGCGGTCAAGCGCGAGATAGAAAGACTGAACGCCAAATACAAAGAAAAGAAAGACATCGGAATAATATCCGAGATCGCAAAACTTGACGAAAAACTCAAAACCTTAAAAAACGGCGGTGATTCAAATGAGTAAAAAAGAAGTGAAAGACAAGAGAGAAACGACCTTGACGAAAGACATCGAAAAGACGCTTAAAAAGCTCGTAGACGAGAGCAGGAAAACCGGCACCGTAAGCCTAAGTAAACTCACGGAAAAAATAGCGGACGAATGTAAAGCAAACGCCGAGCAAATGGACGAAGTTTATTCTATATTGGAGGCCGAGCATATAACGGTGGTAAAAGCGCCCAAGAAAACCGTCGAACTCAACGAAAAGATCCAAAGGGAATTGAAACGGCTCATAGCCGACGGCAAGAGCCGTAAGCATCTGACTTACGACGAAGTCGGAGCAAAACTCGCAGTCGAGTGCGAAGCCAACGCAAGTCAGATGGAAGAAGTGTTCCGTATTCTCGCCGAAAACAATATCGAGATAAAGAACACGCAGATAGACCTGCAAAACGACGACTCGATAGAGCAGTTGCTCGGCGGGTCGGAACTGAATATCGACGACCCCGTAAAAGTGTATCTGAAAGATATAGGGCGCGTTCCGCTGCTTTCGCCCGAAGACGAACTCAAACTCGCCGAAGACATGGCGGCGGGCGACGAAGAAGCCAAGAAAAAGCTGTCCGAGTCGAACTTGCGTCTCGTCGTGTCGATAGCCAAGCGCTACGTCGGGCGCGGAAGGTTGTTTCTCGACCTTATCCAGGAAGGCAATTTGGGGCTTATGAAAGCCGTCGAAAAATACGATTACACGAAAGGTTTCCGTTTTTCGACTTACGCGACCTGGTGGATACGTCAGGCGATAACGCGCGCGATAGCCGATCAGGCGCGCACGATAAGAATACCCGTCCACATGGTCGAAACGATAAACAAGCTGACGCGCACGACGCGCATGCTCGTTCAGGAGTACGGACGCGATCCTACGCCGGAAGAAATAAGCCGCGAAATGGGTCTGCCCGAGTACAGAGTCCGCGAGATCCAGCGCATAGCTCTCGACCCCGTGTCGTTCGAAACGCCTATCGGCGAAGAAGAAGACAGCCATTTGGGCGACTTTATAGAAGACGGCAACGCTCCGTCGCCGCAGGACAAAGCTACGTTCACGCTTCTCAAAGAACAGCTCGTTTCCATTCTCGACACGCTCACTCCGCGCGAAGAAATGGTTTTGCGTTTAAGGTACGGCATAGACGACGGACACCCGCGCACGCTCGAAGAAGTCGGCAAGGAATTCGGCGTTACGCGTGAGAGAATAAGGCAGATCGAAGCGAAAGCGCTCAGAAAATTGCGCCACCCGTCGCGCAGTAAAAAGCTCAAAGATTATATAGACTGATGAAAAGGCTTCTCGCGGCGGCGTCGCTTATCGGGAAATGCGGCATAATCGCAGACATAGGTTGCGATCACGGTTACATTTCGCGGTACGCGCTCGAAAATTCGCTGGCGGACGGCGTCTGGGCTTGCGATATCAGCGCTCCGTCGCTCGAAAAAGCGAAAAGTTTGTTGCAGGGGTACGAAAACGCGCGGTTCTTTCTGTCCGACGGGTTCAAGGAATTGCCGTACAAGCCCGATACCGCCGTTATTCTCGGAATGGGCGGGCACGAGATAACTAAGATAATCTCGGACGGGAAATGCGCCGATACGCTGATTTTGGGACCGCACAACAATGCGTATACGTTGCGCAAAGCTCTTTTCTCGCAGGGCTACGAGATCGAAAAGGACTTCTGCGTCTGCGAAAGGGGCAAATATTACGACATAATAAAAGCGCGCAAGACAGAGCGGAAAGATCCGTCGGAAGCGCTTAGCGAAGAAAAACTTTCTTGGGGAACGTTCTGCGACGAGAAAGATCCCACGCTTAAAGAGCGTTTGGAGAAAGAGGAGATCAAACTTGCGGGGTACAAGCAAACGGAAAACAATGCGGAGAAATTGCGCGTTGTAAGGGAGGTTCTGAAATGGCAACGGTAGAACAGGCGCTGAAAATGATAAAGAATTTCGCGCCCGAAGAATACGAATATAAAAAGGAATACGACAACATAGGACTTATGCTCGGCGACATGAACGCGTCGGTCAATAAAGTTCTGTGCTGTCTGGACGTTACGGAGCGGGTGATAGACGAAGCCGTAAATATCGGCGCAAACCTTATCATAAGCCATCATCCGTTCATCTGGAACCCCGTAAAGAACATAACGGCGTCGACCGTTCAGGGGCGCAAGATATTGAAAGCGGCGAAGAACGGGATCAACATTTATTCGGCGCACACTAATCTCGATTTCGCGAAAGACGGCATAAACGAATACGTTGCGGGCGCTCTGGGACTTAGGAACATAGAACCGCTCGACAAGTACTACTCCGACGAGATAGGTTTCGGCAGGGTCGGCGAGCTGTCCAACAAAGTTTACTGCACGGTGCTTAAAGGCGAAGTCGAAAACGTTCTGCACGACAGCTACGTGCGCATAATAGGCGAACCGCTCGCGCAGGTCAAGCGCGTCGCAGTGATCAACGGCGGCGGGGGCGGAGATACAGCGTATATCGATATGGCGCTTGCCGCGAAAGCCGACTGCTTGATAACGGCGGACGTAAGGCACCACGTGGCTATGTACGCGCGCGAAAGCGGGCTTACGGTGATCGAACCGCAACACTTCAATATGGAGTACGTCTACATAAGCAGGCTCGTTCAGATTTTGAAGATCGAAGCCAAGTCGAGCAAACTCGATTTGGAGATCGTACAGTCGTCGGTCGAGAACAACCCGCGCTTTTAGCGGCGACGCAAACTCAAAACGAAAAATCACAGCATTAAAGGAGAGCATAAAGAATGGTAGAGAAGTTACAAAAAATGCTTGAATATCAGAAGACGGACATAGAACTCAGGCGCGCGCTCGACGAGATAGAGCGCAATGAGCTCAACCGCAAAAAGGAACAGGCGCGTCAGGCGTTTTCCGACGCGAAGAACAGCGTTCTGGAAACGGAAAAGACGGCGGAGAGCATTATCGCTTTTTACGCAAACGCGCAAAAATATTACGACGAGAGCATAAAGAAATTCGACGAACTCGAAAAGAAACTTCTCGCCGCGGACGAGAACGACGAAGCCGCTCGCCGCGAAATTTTATCGCAGATGGAAACGTTGCGCGACAAAATGAGCGAGCTCGAAAAGAAACTTTCGGATAAAAAATCGAAGTCCGAAGACGTTATCCGCGGCTATCTCGAAGCGCAGGAAAAGGGCAAGAAAATGCGCGAGATCTATAACAGCGTAAAGCAGAAACTCGACGCGTTCAAGGAAGAAAAAATGCCCAAAATAAACGAGCTGAACGCAAAGCTCGGAGAAATGGAAAAGGGAATAGACAAGACGGTTTTCGAAACGTACAAGTCGATAACCGCCGAGCGCAAATATCCTGCGGTCGTGGCAGCGCGTTCGTTCGACGGCGGCAAAAGCTACACCTGTTCGGGGTGCGGGCTTGCCACAAGTCAAAAAGTTAAAGACGAACTGCTCGAAAAGCGCGTGTGCAGGTGCGATAATTGTCGCAGGATAATATATACAGAGTAGTCGGCGGCGTATAGCGGCACGTCTTTCCGCTACGTTTACCGCGCGCGCTTCGTCGAGTATGCCAAAATACACTCCGTCGCTTGCGCGTCAACTGTTGCGAAAATCCGCACCGTTCTCCACTGCCTTGACATTTTCAAAAGGAGTTTGATCCGATGACTAAAATAACGAAAGCCGTGATACCGTGCGGCGGACTGGGTACGAGATTTCTGCCCATAACGAAAGCTGTTCCGAAAGAAATTCTGCCCGTTATCGATACGCCCGTACTTGGCTACATAGTGAACGAAGCGATAGAAAGCGGAATAACCGATATCATGATCGTTCTCGGGCGCGGTAAAGAGAGCATAAGAAATTATTTCACGCAAAACGACGAGCTTATAGAGCATCTCGAAAAAAACGGCAAAAAGGAATACGCGGACATTCTCCGCAATATAAACGGCGGGGCGAATATAGTTTTCGCGGTCCAGGAAAAACCGCTCGGAAGCGGCGACGCTGTGCTTAAAGCCGAAAAATTCACGGGTTCCGACGCGTTCGCGCTCGCCTGGGGCGACGATCTCATGTATTCGGATACTCCCGTTATGGGTCAGCTTGCGTCGGCGTACGACGATCTTAAAACGACGATACTCGGCGTCAAGTATTGGGCGGGCGACGACATAGTTAAATACGGAGTCGCGGACGTCGGCGATCGGAACGGGCGTTCGTATCTCTGTCGCGGAATAGTCGAAAAGCCGCCGCTCGACAAGATCCCGTCAAGGCTCGCGGCTCTCGGGCGCTATATCCTTACGCCTGACGTATACGACGCCATTCGCAACACCAAAACGGGGTTGGGCGGGGAGTTACAGCTCACCGACACTCTGAACGATCTGTGCAAATCGGGTCCCGTTTACGCGTACGATTTCGTCGGTACGCGCTACGACATGGGCGACAAGTTCGGCTCGGTGAAAGCGATTGTCGAGTACGCTTTGCGTTCCGACGAGTACGGCGAAAAAATGAAAGACTTCATAAAAGAAACGGCGGCTAAATTACGGTAATATATGAATGTAAGGAGATTCGTATTATGAATAAACACGTTGTAACTTTGTCCCGTCAGTTCGGAAGCGGCGGAAGCGAGATCGGCAAAAAACTCGCGGAAGAACTCTCGCTCCCGTACGTCGACAAAAGCATTATAGCCGAAGCGGCTTCGAGCAGCGGGATTTCCAAAGAGCATTTCGAAAAAGCCGACGAAAAGCGCACGAACAGTTTTCTGTTCTCGCTCGTATCGGCTCACTACGGCGGTTCGGTCGCGCCGTTGCAACTGAACGACATAATAACCGACGACAAGCTGTTTATCCATACGGCGAACGCGATCAAAAAATTGGCGCAGGAGCCGTGCGTTATCGTGGGTCGTTGCGCCGACGATATCCTGAGCGACAAGAAGATCGTACGCGTGTATATCTATGCGGATAACGAAGACAGGATAAAGCGCATTTCCCGCCTTTACGATCTCGATGAAAAAGCCGCCGCAACGCTTATCCGCAAGACGGACAAAAAGCGCGCGAACTATTATAACTTCTACACTTCCAAGACCTGGGGAGTTGCGTCGAATTACGATCTGTGCGTAAATTCGTCCAAACTCGGCATAGACGGCACCGTCGAAACGGTAAAAAGTTTCGTAGAGAACTTTAACGAAAAAAATTGACTTTTGTTTCCGAAATTTCGGAAAAACTTCTTGACAAACTCCGCCGCGTAGAGTATACTTTATAGGTATCCGTGCGATGGTGGCGGAATTGGCAGACGCGTACGTTTGAGGGGCGTATGGGCATACCGTATGGGTTCAAGTCCCATCCTTCGCACCAAAAGGCATATAAGGGCGCATCTTGCGCCCTTTTTGCGTGTCTCGCGCTCGGTTACGTAGGTGGGTCTACGCGCCCGTCGCGCTCGCACTTAAAAGTGCACAATCTGCAACCCTTCTCTGCCTTTTGGTATCATCCTTTTCGGGTACTAAACACAAAAAATTGTTTGCACTTTGTGTGCAGGCGATTTTTTTATGCGAAGGGCGGGACTCGACAAACCCCCTTACCGTGCGGGCTTGATATCTTTCGCGTGAAAAAACGGCTTTTTCGGTTGATTTTATGTTGCGAAAGTTGTATACTATTTCAGTCGGATAAATACTTTCGAAGAGAGTTAACGGGATATATGAGAATTATTGTAGTCGGTTGCGGCAAGATAGGAAAGACCATAATTGCGAATTTGATAAAAGAGAAGCACGAAGTTCTGGCGATAGACAGCGATCCGTCGGTCGTGTCGGAAGTTTCGAATTTATACGACGTTATGGCGATATGCGGAAACGGGGCGGAGTACGACAAGCTCGAAAAAGCGGAAGTTAACAAAGCCGACGTTTTCGTCGCCGTTACGAATTCCGACGAATTGAATATGTTGGCGTGTTTCGCGGCAAAGCGCATGGGCGCGAAACATACGGTCGCGAGAATACGCAACGCGGTCAACAACGACGACAGCCTTGCTTTCATGCGCAAACAGCTCGAACTGTCGATGGCTGTAAATCCCGAAAAGCGCACGGCGCGCGCGATATACAATTTGCTGCGGCTTCCGTCTGCGAGCAAGGTCGAAACGTTCGGCAATCACGGTTTCGAGATGATGGAGTTCACGTTGCGCGAGGGGTCGGCGATCGACGGCATATCTTTGACGGATCTGAAAAAAAAGCACAGCAGGACGCGCTTTCTCGTGTGCGCCGTCGGCAGGGACGATAAAATGTTTATCCCCAAAGGCGATTTCGCGCTTCGGTCGGGCGATAAGATCGGCTTGATAATGTCGGAAGGCGACGAAACTCCCGTACTCAAAATGTTCGGCATAGCTCAGAAGCAATCCAAGAGCGTTATCATTCTCGGAGCGGGCAGAACTTCGTACTATCTTACCGAAATGCTGTTAAAGCACAGGGTCTCGGTCAAGATCATCGAGTTCGATAAAGAGCGGTGCGAGCAGATAGCCGAGCGATTCCCGCGCGCCGAAGTCGTTTGCGGCGACGGAATGAGCGGCGATCTGCTTACCGAAGCGGGACTGTCAGAAGCCGACGCGCTTGTCGCTCTCACGGGCAGGGACGAAGAAAACATTCTGATCTCATTCTACGCAATGTCGCAGAACGTGCCTAAGGTAGTTGCGAAAGTCAACCGCGGCGAGCAGTCCGTTTTGGCGGAAAAGCTCGGTTTGGAGTGCATAGTTTCTCCGCAGAAAACGGTATCGGATATAATTCTGCGCTATGCGCGCGCTTTGCAGATGTCGGTCGGCAGCGAAATGGAAAAGCTGTACAGTCTGATGAACGGCAACGCCGAAGGGCTCGAATTCAACGTGTTGCCCGATTTTCCGTATTGCGACATACCGCTCAAACAGCTTCGTTTCAAGCAGGGGATCTTGCTCGCGGGAATTCTGCGCGGC
The DNA here is from genome assembly GCA_048167245.1 of Christensenellales bacterium. Taxonomy (GTDB): domain Bacteria; phylum Bacillota; class Clostridia; order Christensenellales; family Pumilibacteraceae; genus RACS-047. The sequence goes on from DBEXQE010000229.1 coordinate 10,743, forward strand.
AAAGAAAAGATCATTCCGTGCGGCGACGACGTCATAAAGAGCGGCGACAAGGTGATCCTGATCGCGTCGGACTGCATAGTTTACAGCCTGACCGACGTTATCGAGAGGGAAAGCGAATGAATTACCGCATGATTTTTTATACGGTCGGCAAAGTGTTGCGCATGGAAAGCATAATACTTTTGCTTCCCGCGGTAGTGTCGCTCATTTGCGGCGAATATTTCCCCGCGGCGTCGCTTGTATCGGGGGCGGCTGTCGCGCTCGTCGCGGGCTACGCTCTCATGCTTTGCTTAAAGCCCAAGAACACTACGTTTTACGCGAAAGAAGGGCTTATAACGGTAACGCTCGCCTGGATCTTCATTTCGCTTATCGGCGCGTTGCCGTTCGTGATCTCGGGCGAAATTCCGTCGTATATCGACGCGCTGTTCGAAACGGTAAGCGGCTTTACGACGACGGGCGCGTCCGTTTTGCGCGACGTAACGGTCATGAGCAAGGGCTTGCTGTTTTGGAGAAGTTTCACGCACTGGGTCGGCGGTATGGGAATTCTTGTGTTCGTTATCGCGCTTTCGCAGAAGTCGCCCGACAGGTCGATGAACATTCTGCGCGCCGAAATGCCCGGACCTATCGTCGATAAGCTCGTGCCCAAAACGAAAGACACGGCTAAGATACTTTATCTTATCTACGTGGGCTTGACGCTCGCGCTCGTCGTGTTTCTGCTCTGCGGCGGTATGCCGCTTTTCGACAGCGTAGTTCATGCTTTCGGCACTGCGGGAACGGGCGGCTTCGGAATAAAAGCCGACAGCATAGCGAGTTACAGTCCGTATCTGCAATGGGTGATAGCGATATTCATGTTGCTGTTCGGCATAAATTTCAACCTTTATTACCTTATTTTAATAAGAAAGATAAGACTTGCGCTTTCGAGCGGAGAACTCAGAACTTATCTCATAATAGTTCTCGTCAGCGTCGGCGTGGTTTGTTACAGCATTTACCCGATGTACCGAAACTTCGCGGAAGTATTAAGGCTTTCCGTTTTTCAGGTTTCGACTATAATAACGACTACGGGCTACGCGACCGCGAATTTTGCCGAGTGGCCGTCGCTCGCTCGCGCAGTTCTCGTGCTTCTGATGTTCTTCGGCGGATGCGCGGGTTCGACTTCGGGCGGACTTAAAATTTCGCGCATAGTCATGATGTTCAAAAAGATCGGGAGCGAACTAAGGCGTGCCGTCCACCCGAAAAGCGTGAGCGTGGTCAAGTTCGAAGGAAAGAAAGTCGAAGAAGACACGCTCAACGGAGTAGGGTCGTATCTCGCTATATACGCTGTTTCGCTGCTTCTGATGTTCCTTTTGCTGAGTATAGAAACGCAGTTCGATTTCGAAACGAATATGACGGCGGCAATTTCGTGCTTTAACAACATAGGTCCCGGCATGGGGATCGTAGGTCCCATGGGGAGCTACGCCGATTATTCCGTTTTCTCGAAGTTGGTGCTTATGTTCGGAATGTTGCTCGGCAGGCTCGAAATTTATCCGCTTTTGATAGCGTGCAACCCGAGGACCTGGATAAGAAGATAGTATGCTGTATTCTCTCACCGAAACAGGCAAATGGTCGATAATTCTCGCGGCGGTCGTCGTAGTCGCCGTTATTCTCGTTTCGTTTCTCGCGGGATACAAGGCTTTTTCTCAGATGTTCGGCATATACTCGAAGTCGTACGTTATGCGCGGCAACAAGAGCAGGAACAAATCGGACAAAATAGCGTCCGACGCGCGTTCCGCGCCCGCTCTCGCCGAAGCCGAGAACGCTAAAAAACTGTTCTTCACGAACCGCATATCGGGATCTCCGTTCTATCTTCCCGACGACATGTGGGCGAAAAAGCCGCGGGAGTATTCGCAGGACTTCGAAAAATCGAAAATTTACGCGTACTTTTTCAGCGCGGACGATTTCGCCGTAAACCGCAAATACGATCAAGCCGCGGGGCAGGGCGCGGGGATAGAGAGTGCGAAAAGCGATAAATTCGCGATAATTCTGCACGGCTACGACCAATGCGGACTCGACAACTACAAAATAGCCTACGAGTTCATGCGACGCGGGATAAACGTGATCTCTCCCGACCTTACGGGACACGGAAAGGACGGCGGCAAGTTCGTTTCGTACGGTTACCGCGACAGACTTTACGTTATAAAGTGGATCGAATTTATTCTTTCGAACCGAGAAAACGCGGAGATATATCTGTACGGCGTTTCCATGGGCGCGGCGACCGCGCTGTATACGCTCGGCGAGAAGTTGCCCGAAAACGTAAAGGCTTGCATAAGCGACTGTTCGTTCGCGTCGATTTACGACGAGTGTCTGATCCAGCTCAAAAAACGCAAGAAGATCCCCGCGTTTCCGGTCATGAATATAGTCGTGCTTTTCGGCAAAATGCTGCTTAAATACAATATAAGGAAAGTTTCGGTAAAATCGGCGGTCGAGCACAACGAAAGCGTTCCCGTGCTGTACTTTCACGGCGGCGACGATAAATTCGTAACGCCCGACAGAACGCAGACGCTGTATTCGGCTACGCGCGCAAAAAAGCGGATGGTCATATTCGACGGCGCGCGCCATGCGGAATCCATGGTTCTGAATTTCCGCGAATATTGGGATAATATAGAAAGATTTTTACACGGAGAAAACGAAAATGTTTAAGATCGGTTGTCATCTGTCCATATCCGACGGCTATCTCGCCGCGGCGAAACAGGCGAGCGCGATAGGCGCGAATACTTTTCAGTATTTTTCGAGAAACCCACGCGGCGGAAGCGCGCGCAAGGTCGACGAAAAGGATATTGCCGCGTTCAACGAATACTTAAAAGAAAATAACTTCGCAAAGATAGTCGCTCACGCGCCGTATACGCTGAACGCGTGTTCCGCCGAGCCGCGCACGCGGGAATTCGCGCGCGAGTGCATGCAGGGCGACTTGGAAACCATGCGGAATTTCGACGGGTTCTACTATAATTTTCATCCGGGTTCGCACACTGTTTTAACGCCCGAAGAAGGGCTGATCTTTATAATCGAACAGCTGAATTCGATCCTTTCGACCGATTACAATACGACCGTTCTGCTCGAAGCGATGGCGGGAAAGGGCAGCGAACTCGGGTATGATTTCGGGCAACTGAAAAACATAATTGACGGCGTGGAGAACAATAAAAATCTCGGAGTGCTTATCGACACGTGCCATATCTATTCGGCGGGCTACGATATAGTGAACGATCTCGACGGCGTGCTCGAAAAGTTCGATTCCGTCGTGGGGCTTGACAGGCTCAAAGCCGTTCACGTAAACGACAGCATGACGGAGTTCGGCAGCAGAAAGGACAGGCACGAAAAACTCGGCAAAGGCACGATAGGTCTGGACGCGATAGCTCGGATAATAAATCACGAAAGGCTGAAAGACCTTGTGTTCATACTCGAAACGCCGAACGAGATAGACGGCTACCGCGACGAGATCGCTTTGCTGAAATCGCTCAGAAACGACAAATAAATACACGCAACAACAAACGTGAAAAGGCGCGAACAAAAAAAACGCGCCTTTTTGCTTATATCGCTTGATTTATGACGGAAAAAAAGTTATACTATACTCGGTATACTTAAAAGTATAAGTATAAACTTTTTCAAGGAGATGTGCGAATGAGTAAATTTTTTTGCGACAGTAACTGCGAACTCGATTATAAAAGGTTTGATGAATTAAAGATAGACGGTCTTATAAAAATGCCGTATACCGTAGACGGCGAAGAATCCGAATACGATCTCGGCAGAAGCGGCGGAAGCAAAGCGTTTTTCGATAAAATGCGCGCGGGAGCGTCGGTCAAGACTCAGGCGCTGAACCAAGCGAATTATATAGATTATTTCGAACCCGTGCTTGCGGGCGGCGACGATATACTTTACGTAACGTTCACGCACAAAATGAGCGCTACGTTCGAATCCATGAAAGTTGCGATAGAAGAACTCGAAGCCAAATATCCCGGCAGAAAGATCACCTGGGTAGACAGTAAGGGAATAAGCATGGCGGCGGGCATAGTCGTTTACTATGCGGCGCGGCTCCACAACGAAGGCAAGTCCGACGAAGAAGTCGTTGCGTTCGTGGAAGAGTTCCGCGAGAAAGTAAAAACGTATTTCACGGTGGACGATCTCGTGTACTTAAAGCGCGGCGGCAGACTGTCGAGCTTCAAGGCGTTTATGGGAACGATCCTGAACTTAAAGCCTATTATAACCATTCAAGACGGCGCGCTCGTCAGCACCGAAAAAGCCAACGGCAGGAAGAAAGCCATTCATACCATGTTGGACAAGCTCGCCGCCGACGGCGTGGACGTAAGTTGCCCGATAACTCTTATCGACGCGGATTCGCCCGCCGACGCGGACATGGCGAAGGAAATGATACTCGAAAAGTATCCCGAAGCCGACGTGTGGAGAATAGACGTAGGTCCAGTCATAGGTTGCCATTGCGGACCCGACACGCTCGGACTTATTTTCGTAAAGAAGTAAATTGCGCTTGAAAAAATTCTTTGCCGCTTTGTCGGCGACGCTCGCGTTGTTTTTTTGCTTTTCCTGCGCCGAAACTTACGAGTACGAATATTTCGAGAAAGACGCGACCGTGTTTTCGGGAGCGATGACGCTTTACGTAAAACTGCTTGGGACCGACGCGCCCGCGGCGTTCGACGAAATGACCGAAACGCTCGGAAAAATAGGCTCGGAAATTTCGCTGACGGATGAAAATTCCGCGCTCGCATACTTTAACGAAAGAGCGGCGGCAAACGAGAAAGTCGAAATTTCAAAGGAAACTCACGAACTTATTTCGCTTGCGCTCGACTTCGAAAAGGAAACGCTCGGCGCGTTCTCGATAGGCGCGTTTAACTTGTCGGAGCTTTGGGGGCTTGACGTAGACGGTTATTCGGGTTACGACCCGTTCGAAGATATCCCCGTAAAGGGCGATCTGCCGGACTATGAAACGCGGGTCATGCCCGCAAAAGCGCACTGCGACACCTCGAGCCTTACTCTTTCGCAACAAGCGGAAAAATACTTTATCGAAAAGTCGGACGGCGAGCTGAAAATAGATCTGGGCGGCATAGCGAAAGGCTACTGCGCCGACTTGTGCGTAAATATCGCGAAAGCTCATTCGCTGAGATCGGCGCTTATAAACATTTCGGGCAATATTGCTCTCATGGGCGGCTACTACGACGGCAGAAAATTTACCGATTGGGAAATATCCGTCCTGCAACCGCGCCCGAAAGCCGCGCTCTACCGTGAAGAAGTCTGCGCTTTAAGATCCGTCGGCGACGTTTCGATCGTAACGAGCGGCGACTACCGCAGGTTTTACCGCCACGAAAGCGGCTTGCAACTTTGCCACATAATCGACCCGATCGGCGGCTTGCCGACAGATATAACGCTCGGAGCGGACGGAAAAAGTTACGCGCAAAAGTCCGAAGTCGTTTCGTCGGCGACGGTTATGTGCGATTCGTCCGCGGCGGCAGACGCGTACTCGACCGCGCTGTGCGTAATGGGGATAGAGAACGCGGCGAAGTTCCTGCAAGGCAAGCAGGGCGCAGACGCTCTTATCTTTACCGAATACGGCGAAGATCACGGCAGAATGTACGCATCGGGCGGCGTCGAGTTCATTAAAGAAGACGTGTTCGGGGAGTTTCGCAAATACGGAAAATACGCGCCCGCGTGAGAAAAAGACAGTATGGTCAACGAGAAGAAAATAGACGCCGTAAAAAAAGAGATCTCGCCGCTAAGGCTCTCGGATATAGCGGTTCTTGCGATCCTTATAGTTCTCGCCGTGATACTCCTTATAGCGGTGTACGGCAAAACGGGCGAAAAAGTGATAGTAACGTATAACGGCGTTTCGACCGAATACGACTTAAATACAGACAGGGAGATAGAAATAGAAGACAAATTGACGGTTTGTATCAGCGGCGGCGCGGTATACGTAAAGGACGCCAAATGTCCCGATAAAATATGCCAGAACTCGGGCGCCGTGAAAAAAGTAAACGAAACGATAGTTTGCGCGCCTTTCGGCATAACGGTGCGCATAACGGACGGCAAGGGCGGCGGAAACAAGGTGGTTACGGGCTGATGAACGCGAACACGAAACGCTTGGCTCGGATCGCGCTCCTTACCGCTTGCGCGCTCGTACTTTCTCTTATAGAGAACGCTCTGCCGCCGCTGTTATCGTTCGCTCCGGGCGTAAAACTCGGACTTGCGAACGCGGCGTGCCTTATAGCGCTGATAATTTCGGGAGTATCCGACGCATACGCGGTAACGCTTATAAGATGCCTGTTGACGGCGCTGCTTAGCGGGAACGTAACCGCGCTCATGTACTCTCTGCCCGCGTCTGTCGCGTCGCTGACGGTAATGACGCTGATGTACGCGTTTTTGTTCCCGAAAATCGGGCTTGTGTCGGTGTCGGTTACGGGCGCGTGCGTGTTCAACGCGGTGCAACTGTGCGTCGCGTCGGCGGTCGTAAAGACGAACTTGCTCGGCGTGTTGCCGATAATGCTGATAACGAGCGTGCTTGCGGGCGCGTTTACGGGACTCGTTGCCTGGTGCTTTGTAAAATACCTGCCTAAAAAAGTCTATTTATAGATCGGAAAAACTTTCAAAAGGAAAAAATATATCATGACGTACAATTACAGCGACAGAATGAACGGACTCGACGGAGCGGCTACGCGCGAGATATTCAAACTCTTGACGCGTCCCGAAATAATCTCGTTCGCGGGCGGCTTGCCGGCTAACGAATATCTGCCCGTCAAAGAAGTCAACGAAATACTCGACGAAATACTTACGGGCGGCATGGCGGCGAAATCCTTGCAGTACGGCTCGACGGAAGGTTTTCCCGCGTTGCGCGAGATACTGACCGACTACGTTAAGCACGTAGGCATAACGGACGCGAAAGTCGAAAACACACTCGTCATAAGCGGCGGACAGCAGGGCATAGACCTTACGCTGAAAGCGTTCATAAACAAGGGCGACGCAGTGCTCGTCGAAAACCCGACGTACCTTGCTTTTTTGCAGATCGCCAAAACGTACGAAGCGAAAGTTTACGGCGTAAAAGCCGAAAGCTACGGCTTGAACATAGAAGATCTCGAAGCGAAAATAAAAGCGCACAAGCCGAAAGTTCTGTATTGCGTTCCTACGTTCTCGAACCCGACGGGCAAAACGTATACGGCGGAAAACCGCAAGAAGATCGCCGAGATCACGGCGAAATACGGCGTTATGGTGCTCGAAGACGACCCGTACGGCAAATTAAGGTTCTCGGGCGATCCCGTTCCGTCGCTTAAAAGTTTCGACGGCGCGGGCAACGTTATTTACATTTCGAGCTTTTCGAAAATACTTTCCCCGGGTATGCGCACGGGCGTTGCGGTCGGCAACAAGGAAGTTATCCGCAAGCTGACTATCTGCAAGCAGGGCACCGACCTGCATACGGCAAATCTTTCTCAGCTCATAGCTCTTAAATATCTTGAAAAAGGCTATCTGTTCCCGAATATCGAAAAGAGTTTGCCGCTTTACCGCACGCGCCGCGACTGCATGCTGACCGCGCTCGACAAGTATATGCCGAAAGAGTTCACGCATACCGTTCCCGACGGCGGACTGTTCATCTGGGGCGAATTCGACGCGGATCTTGTTACGAAAGACATTCTGCCCGAAGCGATCAAGCGCGACGTGGCGTATATTCAGGGCAACGAGTTCTTTGCGGTGCCGCAGGAAGGCAACCGCTTCATAAGGCTGAATTTCTCGAACGAAAGCCCCGAGAGAATAGACAAGGGTATCAAAGCTCTTGCCGAATTATATAAAGAAAAAATCGCGGAAGCAAAGAGTAAAAAATAAAGGTATAACATCATGGCAAAGAAAAACGTATTGGATACACTGTACGAGCGCGGATTTATAAAGCAGACCGTGTTCGAAGAAGATCTGCGCAAGAAGCTCGAAAACGAAAGCGTTACGTTCTACGTGGGTTTCGACCCTACGGCGGACAGCCTGCATATCGGTCATTACATTCCTATCATGGCTATGGCGCACATGCAGCGCGCGGGGCATAAGCCTATCGCGCTTATAGGCGGCGGCACGGGAATGGTCGGCGACCCGTCGGGCAGAACGGATATGCGCATGCTCATGACGAAAGAAACGGTCGAGAAAAACTGCGCGGCTTTCAAAAAGCAGATGTCGAGATTTTTCCGTTTCGAAGGCGAAAACGCGGCTATCATGGTCAACAACGGCGATTGGCTGTTGAAACTCAATTATATCGACTTTCTGCGCGACATAGGCACGTACTTTTCGGTCAACAAAATGCTTACGGCGGAGTGCTTCAAGCTAAGGCTCGAAAAGGGACTGAGTTTCTTCGAGTTCAACTATCAGCTCATGCAGGCGTACGACTTTCTGGTGCTGTTCCAAAAGTACGGTTGTTGTCTGGAACTCGGCGGCAACGACCAATGGAACAACATTCTCGCGGGCGCGGATCTGATCCGCCGCAAGGAAGGCAAGGACGCGTACGCCATGACGTTTACTCTGCTCGAAACTTCCGACGGCAAGAAGATGGGCAAAACGGCGAAGGGCGCGCTGTGGCTCGATCCGAATAAGACAAGCCCTTACGAGTTCTATCAGTACTTCCGCAACGTGTAAGACGTAAAAGTCGAAGAGTTCATGAAACTGCTGACTTTTATGGATCTCGAAGAAATAGCGGAACTGTGCAAGTACAAGGACGAGCGCA